>CANGRP010000082.1 GCA_947456005.1 Caulobacteraceae bacterium | reverse complement strand
GTCGTGGACGGCAAGGCGAACAAGGTCATCGCCCGGGAACTCGGGATCAGCCCGAGAACCGTGGAGGTCTACAGGGCCAATGTCATGACCAAGACGGGGGCTCGGAGCCTCTCGGAACTGGTCCGGATGTCGATCCAGGCCGGCTTCTGAAAGCTTGCGCTGGATCAAGGCCGGACCTTCCGGCTGGGATCACACTGCCCCCTGATCAGGAACTCCGGTCGGTTCATGCCCGCTCCCGCCGCCCCGCCTCCGACCCTCGTGCTCGTGGACGATGACGTCGCCCTCCGGAGCGCGCTGAAGTTCGCCTTCGAACTCGATGGGTACAGGGTGCAGACCTTCGCCTCCGGCGAAGACCTTCTTGCCGCAGACCTGCCCTCACGGAACGTCTGCCTGGTGGTGGACGAAAACCTTCCGGGAATGGGGGGGCTCGATTCCGTGGGAGCGCTTCGGGCCCGCTCCCAGGACCTGCCGGCCCTGCTCATCACCAGTCACCCCGGGCCCTGGCTCCGCAGGCGGGCGGGCCGCATGAAGGTGCCGATCATCGAGAAACCCCTGATGGACGACCTTCTGATCCGGAACATCCGCCGCGCCCTTGGGCAACCTCCCGCCGCCTGACCCGCGCCGATTGCCTCGCCGGGGGCGACTGCCTATAGCTGGTGCGGACCCAGCCAAGCGGATGCCTGACCATGCCGCCCTCCGGCGCCCATCAAACCGACCCCCGGGCCCTCATCTCCCAGCCCGCCTATCGCCTCGCCGCGCTCGACTCCGACTTCCTGCTCGGCGAGAGCATGCGGGGCGTGCGCTTCCTCCTCGAGTACGAGAAGGCCGACCAGACCCTGAAGTCCTGGGGCATCCGCTCCACCATAGTGGTCTTCGGATCGGCGAGGGTGCGGGAGGATGATCCGGGCGAGAAGGGGCGCTGGTACGCTGAAGCCCGGGCCTTCGGCCGTATCGCCTCCGAACGGGGCGGCGCCCTGGATGGCCCAACCGGCGGCGGGCCCCGGAACAACGTCATCGCCACGGGCGGCGGACCCGGCCTCATGGAGGCGGCCAACCGTGGGGCCGCGGACGCCGGCGCCCCGACCATCGGGTTCAACATCTCCCTGCCCCACGAGCAGTTCCCCAATCCCTGGATCACCCCGGGCCTGGCCTTCAGGTTCCACTATTTCGCCATGCGGAAGATGCACCTGGCCATGCGGGCCAACGCTCTGGTGGCGTTTCCCGGCGGCTTCGGGACCCTGGACGAGCTGTTCGAGATCCTCACCCTCGTCCAGACGGGCAAGGGCCCCCGGGTGCCGATCGTCCTGTTTGACGAGACCTACTGGCGCGATCTCGTGCGGTTCGAGGCCCTCGTCGAGCGCGGCATGATCGACGCCGCCGACCTGCAGCTTCTCCGCTTCGCCAACTCGGCGGAGGACCTCTGGCGCGAGGTCAGCGCCGGGGCCCTGGCTGCGGAGGGGGGCGCGCGTCCATGACCCCCCGCCCGGAGCACAGGTCGCCACTGCGTGAGCTCTTCAGCTTTCTGGGATCAGCCCTTGCGGGTCTGAGGGTGCTCGGACGGCGGCCCGAACCCCTGCCGGAAGTCCCAGCCATCAATGGCGCCGCCCCCCCGGCGGCCGAGGCTGATGACGCTGACAAAGTCTCGACGGCAAAAGACTGAGGAAGTCCCCGAATGGCTAAGCTGAACCTTGGGTGCGGATTCGACCGTCGGGACGGTTTCGTCAACGCGGACAACTTTCCTGAGTGCCAACCCGACGTCCTCATGGACATCGAGGCTGCGCCCTGGCCGTTTGAGGACAACGCCTTCGAGTACGTCCTCATGAAGCATGTCCTGGAACATGTCGGCGCAGACTTCGCCGGGTTCCGTTCCGTGATGCGCGAGATTTATCGGGTCACGGCGCCCGATGGCCTCGTGGAAATTCACGTCCCACACTTCCGGCATGACACCTATTGGTCAGATCCGACTCACGTTCGACCCTTCACCCTCCTGACCTTCGAGATGATGTCGAAGGCAAAGAACGACGAGTGGATCGCCCGGAAGGCCAACTACTCGATGATCGCCTATGCACTCGGGGTCGACTTCGAGGTGGTCCAGGCCAGCCAGGTCTATGACCCGCGCTGGCTGGAGCGGGAGCGGCTGGGAGAAGTCACGCGGGACGAGCTTCGCACCTGGGCGGGCGAACGCTGGAACGTCGTGAAGGAACTCCACGTCACCCTGAGGGCGAAGAAACCCTTCGACCGCTAGTTCCCCCTACCTGCGGGTCACCGAGAAGCGGGTCAGCTCCGTGCGCGGCGCCGACCATTCAGGGTCCAGTTCCGCAGCCTTGGTGTAGTCCAGCCAGGCCGACCTGAGGTCGCCAAGGCGCTCGTGCGCCAGGGCGCGGTTGAAGTGGGCCTTTGCAGGCTCTGCGACGCCCAGTTCCAGGGCCCTGTTGATGTCGGCGAGGGCGGCTTCCGGGGCCTTGAGCCCAATCCGGGCGGCGCCCCGATTGACCAGGGCCTCCCCCATGGTGGGGTCGCGCCTCAAGGCGGCGTCGAAGTCCCGGAGGGATGAGGCGTACTCCTGCCGGCGGAGCTTGAAGACGCCGCGGTTGACCAGGGTGCCCGCGCGGTCCCGCAGGTTCAGGCCTTCGGTCTCCAGGGCCAGGGTGCAGAGGTCCTCGAACTTCTTGTCCACTTCGCCGGTCATGGCGGCCTCCGAGCAGGCCTGGGCGAAACCTCCGCCAAGCACCGTGATCGCAGCGTGGCCGGAACCGGCCGCTCCCATCACCAAGGCTGCACCGATCGCGGCGCAGGTCCAACGATACCGCATAACTGGCTCCAAGGCTGAGGGCGACCTAGCTCCGGGAGCGCCCGATCTCCCTCCACAGGATATAGGTGCTGCTGGCCGCCACCACCATGGCCCCGATCAGGGTCAGCATCGCCGGGGTCTCGCCCCAGACCAGGAAGCCGATCAGCCCCGCCCACACCAGCTGGGTGTAGTCGAAGGGAGCCACCACGGCGATGGGCGCCCGGCGGATGGCCTCGGTCAGGAGGAGCTGCCCGGTCCCCCCGATCAAGCCAGCGGCGATCAGCAGGCCCAGGACCCCCGGGCTGGGCATGACCCATCCGAAGGGCAGGCTGGCGAGGCCGACCGCCGCCCCGGCGAGGGTGAAGTAGAAGACGATGGTCGGACCCGGTTCTGTTCGGCTGATCTCCCGGATCGCGATCATCGCCCCTGCAGACCCCACCGCGGCGGCGATGGCGAAGAGGACCCCGACGCCGACGAACTGTCGCGGATCAGGATGGACCATGATCAGGACCCCGACGAAGCCTACGGCGACGGCGGCCCAGCGATGCAGGCCCACCGGCTCCTTCAGGATCAGGGCCGACAGGGCGACCATGAACAGGGGCGCTGAGAAGGAGATGGCGGTGGACTGTGTGAGGGGCAGGAGGCTCACGGCGGTGAAGCCGCAGATCATGCCCGTCAGGCCGACCGCAGAACGGGTCAGGTGGGCGCCCGGCCGCCGGGTGCGCAGGACACCGAACCCGGAGGTTCGCCATATGTAGAGCATCACCGGGATGAAGGCGAAGGCGTTGCGGAAGAAGATGATCTCCAGCACGGGCACGCCGCGCTCGGCGCACGCCTTCACGATCGCCGCCAGCATCGCCATGAGGGCCATGGCGAGGACCCGCAGGAGGATGCCCAGGGCGGGGCTCTGGGCGACCGGGCGGGACGACGCAGCGTCCCCGGCGATGGGGGCCGGCTCGGTCACGGCTCAGGTCCGCACAGGGCCTCAGCCCATGGGGTAGAGGATGTCCCGGGTGACGTCGTCGATGGACTTAAGGACCTCCGGCGACAGGACGACGTCTGCAGCGGCGAAGATGTCGTCCAGCTGGTCCTCGCGGGTCACGCCGACGATGGTCGAGGCCACGAAATCGTGCTGCTTGGACCAGGCGGTGGCGAGGGTGACCAGGGACATACCCGCCTCGGCCGCGATCTTCGCCAGGCGCTCGGTGGTGGCCAGCGACTTCTCGTTGACGAAGCGGCGCGCCATCGCCGCCTGCCGGCCGCCGATCTCGAGATAGCGGCTGAAGCGCGCGCCGGCCGGCAGGGCGCCGCCGTTGTACTTGCCTGACAGCACGCCGCCCGCCAGGGGCGAGTAGGGAATGGAGCTGACCCCTTCCTGCCGGCAGACCTGGGCCAGCTCGTCCTCGAAGCGGCGGTTGTTCAGGCTGTGGTTGTTCTGGATCGTCTCGTAGCGGGCGAAGCCCTCACGCTCGGAGGTCGAGAGCGCCTTCATCAGGCCCCAGGAGGTCTCGTTCGAGCAGCCGAGGACCCGCACCTTTCCGGCGCGGACCAGTTCGTCCAGGGTCTCCAGGGCGTCCTCGTAGCGGGCGCCATGGTCAGGCCAGTGGGTCTGGTAAAGGTCGACATAGTCGGTGCCGAGACGCCGCAGGCTGTCCTCGATGGCCCGGGTGATATTGTGCCGGTCCAGCGCCGTCATGCCGGCCCGCTGGGAGCCCTTGATCCAGCCATGGCTGGGGCCGCAGACCTTGGTGGCCAGGATGATCTCGTCCCGCCGCTTGGTCTTCATCCAGCGGCCGAAAATCTCCTCGGTCAGGCCGGCCCAGGACTCCTGTGGCGGCACCGGATAGTTCTCGGCGGTGTCGAAGAAGTTGATCCCCGCCTCGAGGCTGCGGTCGAGAATCCGGAAGGAGGTCTTCTCGTCGGCCTGGGAGCCAAAGGTCATGGTCCCCATGCAGATCTTGGAAACGACGATCGGGCTGCGGCCCAGGCGCTGATGCTGCATAGCGGTCTCCCCTGACACGGCGCGGGCCTGATCGCCCATCTGTCCGGCCATCGGCTGATAAGCGCGCCCCTGCGGGGTGGCAAGCCTCGCAATCGCGGTCGGAGACGCTAAGATACCCTCGGTTCCTGAGCGAGAGGGGCAAGGGCATGAGCGCGGACTACGGGGACAACCGGCCGGACCTGTCGGCCTTCTGGATGCCCTTCACGGCCAACCGGCAGTTCAAGGACGCCCCTCGCCTCCTGGCCGAGGCCAGCGGCATGTACTACCGCACGGTCGACGGCGATGAGGTCCTGGACGGCACCGCCGGCCTCTGGTGCTGCAACCTGGGCCATGCCCGGGAAGAGATCACCCAGGCCGTCTCCCGCCAGCTGGCCACCCTGGACTTCGCCCCGACCTTCCAGATGGGCCACCCCCTGCCCTTCCGGCTCGCGGCGGCCCTGTCGGAGTTCGCCCCCTCCGGCCTCGACCGGATCTTCTTCACCAACTCCGGTTCGGAGTCCGTCGACACCGCCCTGAAGATGGCCCTGGCCTATCACCGGGCCCGCGGCGAGGGGCAGAGGGTGCGCCTGATCGGCCGCGAGAAGGGCTATCACGGCGTGGGCTTCGGCGGGATTTCGGTCGGCGGCCTCGTCAATAACCGTCGGACCTACCTCACCCTGCCGGGCGCAGACCACATCGCCCATACCTTCGACCCGCAGCGCAACGCCTTCTCCCGCGGACTGCCTGAGCATGGGGCTGAGAAGGCGGACGAGGTCGAGCGGCTGGTCGCCCTGCACGGCGCAGAGACCATCGCCGCCGTCATCGTCGAGCCCGTGGCCGGTTCGGCGGGGGTCCTGCCGCCGCCCAAGGGCTACCTGGAGCGCCTGCGCGCGGTCTGCGACCGGCACGGCATCCTGCTGATCTTCGACGAGGTCATCACCGGCTTTGGCCGGCTGGGCGAGCCCTTCGCCGCCCAGGCTCTGGGCGTCACCCCGGACATCATGACCACCGCCAAGGGCATCACCAATGGCGCCCTGCCCATGGGGGCGGTCTTCGCCCACCGGAAGGTCCACGACGCCATCGTCCAGGGCCCGCCGGCGGCCATCGAATTCTTCCATGGTTACACGTATTCCGGGCATCCGGTCGCCTGCGCCGCCGCCCTCGCCAGCCTGGAGATCTACCACCGCGACGGCCTCTTCACCCGGGTGAAGTCCCTGGCCAGCCTGTGGGAGGACCACCTCCACGCCCTGTGCGGCAAGCCGAATGTCGTCGACATCCGCAATATCGGCCTGATGGGGGCCATCGAGCTGTCGCCACGGCCGGACGCCCCCGGGGCCCGGGGCTACGAGGTGCTGGTGAAGGCGCTGAAGGCGGGTCTCCTGGTCCGGGCCACAGGCGACATCATCGCCCTCTCTCCGCCGCTGATCATCAGCGAGGATGAGATCGGCAAGCTGTTCGAGATCCTGGGCGGGGTGCTCGACGGCGTCGCATGAAACCGGGCCCGAGACGGATCCGCCTCGGGTTGACATAAAGACATAAAGATATCTTTATACGCTCATGTTGAGCGCCGCCCGCACCGTCGATGTCCTGCGCGCCGCGGGGGAGCCCTCGCGCCTGCGGATCCTCGCCCTGCTAGCGCGGGAGGAGTTGGCGGTGCTGGAGATCTGCAAGGTGCTGGACCAGAGCCAGCCCCGGGTCTCGCGGCACCTGCGCCTGCTCGCCGAGGCGGGGCTTGTCGAGCGGTTCCCGGATGGCGCCTGGGTCTTCTACCGGCCTTCGGGATCGAGCGAGGCCCGCTTCCTGGCCGACCAGGTACTCGCCACCCTGGACCCCTCCGATCCCGCACTGATCCGGGACGCAGAGCGGCTGGAGGCCGTGCGGGCCGAGCGCCGGGCGGCGGCGGACCAGTACTTTGCGCGCAACGCCTCGACCTGGGACGAGATCCGCTCCCTGCATGTCGCCGAGGACCGGGTGGAGGGCGCCATCCTGAGGGCTGCGGGGCCGGGCCCCTTCCAGCGGCTGGTGGACCTCGGCACGGGTTCAGGACGCATGCTCACCCTGATCGGGGACAGGGCCCGGTCCGGCGTCGGGCTCGACCTGTCTCAGCAAATGCTCAACGTCGCCCGCGCCCGGGTCGAGGCGGCAGGTCTGGATGCGGTCGAGCTTCGGCACGGCGATATCTTCGCCACTCGCCTTCCGGACGGCTGCGCCGACCTGGTGGTGGTGCACCAGGTCCTTCACTATCTGGGCGACCCCGCCGCCGCGGTGCGCGAGGCGGGCCGGCTGACAGGGGCCGGCGGCCGCCTGGTCATCATCGACTTCGCCCCTCACACCCTTGAGATGCTGCGTGAGCAGCACCAGCACCGGCGTCTCGGCTTCTCCGCCGCAGAGATGAAGCGCTGGCTGTCCGCCGCCGGCCTCCGCCAGGTGGAGCTGGAGACCCTTCCCCCGGCCCGCGCCGAGGGTCTGACCGTCTGTGTCTGGACCGCCCAAAGGAGCCCTGCATGACCGAACCCGCCCTTGGGCCCATCGCCCGCGCCGGGGCCGGCCTGGCCCAGCCGCCCCGAGTCTCCTTCGAGTTCTCGCCGCCTAAGACCGAGGAGGCCGAGGTCGCCATGTGGGAGGCGATCCGCCGCCTCGCCCCGCTCAACCCGGCCTTCGTCTCGGTCACCTACGGCGCCGGCGGCTCCACCCGCGACCGCACCCACCGCACGGTCAGCCGGATCCTGGCGGAGACACGCCTGTCGCCCGCCGCCCACCTGACCTGCGTCGACGCCAGCCGGGCCGAGGTGGACGAGGTGATCCGCGACTACTGGGACGCCGGGGTCCGCCACATCGTGGCCCTGCGCGGCGATCCGCCGGGCCAGATCGGCGGGGTCTATGTCCCCCGGGAGGACGGCTACCTGAACGCCACCGAGCTGACCGCGGGCATCCGCGCCATCGGCCCCTTCGAGGTCAGCGTCAGCCTCTATCCCCAGACCCACCCCGAAAGCGGATCGGTCGATCACGACATCGACGTCCTGAAGGCCAAAATCGACGCTGGCGCGACCCGGGCCATCACCCAGTTCTTCTACGACACCGACGGCTTCCTGAGATTCATGGACCGGGTCCGCAGGGCCGGCGTCACCATTCCCATCTCGCCAGGCATCATGCCGGTCTCGAACTTCAAGGGGCTCAAGCGCATGGCGGGCCCCGTGGGCATCCCCCTGCCCGGCTGGCTCGGGAGCCTGTTCGAGGGCCTGGACAAGGACCCGGAGACCCGCCGCATGATCGCTGCAGGCGTGGCCGCCGAGATGTGCGTCAAGCTGGCCGAGGAAGGCTATTCTGACTTCCACTTCTACACCCTGAACCGGGCCGACCTGGTCTACGCCATCTGCCGGATCCTCGGACTGCGCGAGCGGACCGAAGCAGGAGGACAGGGATGAGGGGCGGCCTGACAGGAGAGACTTTCCAGATGACCCGCACAGAGCGCATCGCCGCCCTCAAGGCCGCCTCCCGGGAGCGCATCCTGGTCCTCGACGGCTCCTGGGGCGTCATGATCCAGAAGCGCGGCCTCGACGAGGCCGACTACCGGGGCGACCGCTTCGCCACCCATCCGGGCCAGCTGAAGGGCAACAACGACCTCCTCTGCCTGACCCGGCCGGACATCATCACCGAGCTGCACGACGCCTATTTCGGCGCCGGGGCGGACATCTCCGAGACCAACACCTTCTCGGCCACCACCATCGCCCAGGCGGACTACAGCCTGGAGGCGGCGGTGCGGGACATCAACCTGGAGGGCGCCCGCCTGGCGCGTGCCTCCGCCGACCGCTGGACCGCCGCCGAGCCACACAAGCCGCGCCTTGTCGCCGGCTCCATTGGCCCCCTGAACAAGATGCTGTCCATGTCGCCGGACGTGAACGACCCCGGCGCCCGGTCGGTGACCTTCGAGGAGGTCTACCAGGCCTATCGCGAGCAGGTCATCGCCCTGAACGAGGGCGGGGTCGACCTCTACCTGGTCGAGACCATCACCGACACGCTCAACTGCAAGGCGGCCATCAAGGCCATCATGGACCTGGAGGACGAGGGCTATGAGCCCCTGCCGATCTGGATCTCGGGCACCATCACGGACCGGTCCGGGCGCACCCTGTCCGGCCAGACCGTCGAGGCCTTCTGGAACTCGGTCCGCCATGCCCGGCCCTTCGCCATTGGCCTGAACTGCGCCCTGGGCGCGGACCTGATGCGCCCCCACATCGCCGAGCTGTCGCGGGTGGCCGACACCCTGGTCAGCGCCTATCCGAACGCCGGCCTGCCCAACGCCATGGGCGAATACGACGAACAGCCGCACGAGACCGGGCACTCGCTGCACCAGTGGGCCGAGGACGGCATCGTCAACATTGTCGGCGGTTGCTGCGGCACAACGCCCGACCACATCGCTCATGTCGCCAGGGCGGTTCAGGGCCTGGTCCCTCGCCGCCCGCCGGAGCGCCCGCGCGCCATGCGCCTGTCCGGGCTGGAGCCCCTGGAGCTGTCATGAGGCCCACCTTCGTCAACATCGGCGAGCGGACCAACGTCACCGGCTCCGCCCGCTTCCGCAAGCTTGTCGCCGAGGGCGACTACCCCGCCGCCCTGTCCGTCGCCCGCCAGCAGGTGGAGGCCGGCGCCGCCATCATCGACGTCAACATGGACGAGGGCCTTCTCGACTCCGTGCGGGCCATGACGACCTTCCTCAACCTGATCGCCGCAGAGCCCGACATCGCCAGGGTGCCGGTGATGATCGACTCCTCCAAGTGGGAGGTGATCGAGGCGGGCCTGCGCTGCGTGCAGGGCAAGGCCATCGTCAACTCCATCTCCCTGAAGGAGGGCGAGGCGGCC
>CANGRP010000081.1 GCA_947456005.1 Caulobacteraceae bacterium | reverse complement strand
TCTCCGCCGAGCGCAAGGCCGGGACGGGGCGCAAACGGGTGCTGGAGCTGGCCAAGGCGCGGCGCGACCGGCCCGGGGTGATCTACGCCGGGTCCCGGGACGGGACCGAGGCCCTGGCGGCCGAGCTCTGCGCGGCCGGCCTGCCCGCCATGGCCTACCACGCCGGGCTCGACCGCGACCTGCGCGAGCGCCGCCTGGCCGGGTTCCTGGCCTCCGACGACGCCGTCATGGTGGCCACCATCGCCTTCGGCATGGGGGTGGACAAGCCCGACGTCCGCTACGTGATCCACGCCGACCCGCCCGCCTCCATCGAGGCTTACTGGCAGGAGGTGGGTCGGGCCGGGCGCGATGGCGAGCCGGCCGAGGGGATCACCCTCTACGGGGCGGCGGACATGGCCTGGGCCCTGCGCCGGCTGGACGGCCAGGCCCTCTCCGACGAGGTGCGCGCAGTGCAGGTCCGCAAGGTGCGCCAGCTCTACGCCCTGCTGGACGGGGGCGCCTGCAGGACCGCGGCCGTACGCCGGTACTTCGGCGAGGAGGGCGCCGCCGACTGCGGACGTTGCGACAACTGTTTGAATCCTCCGAAGGGCGCGGACCTGACCCTCCAGGCCCAAAAGGTGCTGTCGGCGGCCCAGCGGCTGAACGGGCGGTATGGCCGGGGCCGGCTGGTGGAGCACCTCCTCGGCAAGACCCGCGAGCCCTCGGCCTTCGAGGCGGGCTTGAGCACCTTCGGGGTCGGCGCCGAGCTGTCGGCGGGGGACTGGCGCGGCCTGATCGACCAGTTGATCTTCGACGGGCTGCTGCGCGAGGACCCGAACGAGGGCCGGCCCCTCATCGGACTGGGCGACGCCGGGGCGGTGCGCGCGGTCTACCGCGGGGAGCGACGGGTGGAGGGCCGCCTGGCGCAGCGTCACCCCGACGGGTCCAGCGACGCCGGCGCGACGCCCGCACGACGCCGGCGCGACGGTCCCGGGACCGATTTCGAGGGCGATCCGCAACTCTTCGCCGCCCTTCGCGCCTGGCGCCGGGCCGAGGCGATCCGCCAGAAGGCGCCGCCCTATGTCATCTTCAGCGACCGCACCCTGGCCGAGATCGCGACCCGCAAGCCCGCCGACGCGGCGGCCCTGTCGCGGGTCAGCGGCGTGGGTGAGAGCAAGCTGGCCCGCTACGGCCCCGCCGTCCTGGCCCTGGTGGCGGGAGAGGTCCCGCCCGGCGACTGAGCCTCAGAAGCGCAGGCGTACGCCCACCGACCCCGTCCGGGGCGCGCCCGGCTGGACCCAGAGGGTGGCGAAGCTGTTGGTGTAATAGGTCTCGTCAAAGAGGTTCTGCACCTCCCCGAAGACCTCGACCTGGTCGGTGGCGCGCCAGGCGCCGAACAGCCGGACCAGGGTGTAGGCGGGCAGCTCGAACTTCGTCGCGGTCTCTCCCAGGCGCTCACCCACATGCTGGACGCCGGCGCCGAGGCGGACCTCGGTTTCGCCCAGGGTGAAGTCGCGCGCGACCTGTCCGTTGAGGCTGTGCCGCGGCACGTTGATCAGCCGGTCTCCCTTGCGGATCTGCAGGGAGAAGTTGGGATCGAGGACATCGGAGCGGGCCTCAGCCTCGACATAGGCGTACGACAGCAAGGCCTCAACCCCGCCCGGGAGCCGCCCGTTGAGGTCGAACTCGACCCCCTGGCTGCCGGCCTTGCCGATGGGCAGGGAGAAGCCCGGATTGGCCGGGTCAGCGGCGAGAACCTGGCTCTTTCGCATCGAGAAGACGGCCAGGGTCCCGGTCAGGTCGCCGTCCAGGAGGGTGAACCGGGCGCCGGCCTCGAAGGACCGGCTGGTCTCGGGATCAAAGATCTCGCCCCTGGCCGTAGCGCCGATATTGGCGCGGAAGCCCTCGCCGTAGGCGGCGAAGAAGGACAGGGACGGGGCGGCGGTCCAGACAAGGCCCACCTGCGGGCTGAGGCGGCTCTCCGAGCGGGTCTGGGACACGCCCGTCGCCCGGTTGAGGCTTTCCAGCGAGAAGTCGTCATAGCGGACGCCCAGCCGGACCTGCAGGGACTCAGAGAGGTTGACCTGGTCCTGAAGGTAGAGGCCGACAGCCTCCTGGACGTCCAGCCGGTTCGTCTGCGGACCGGGGGTCGGCAGCGGGAACCGGCCATAGACCGGTGCGAAGACATCGATGACGTTGGCGGCCTGGTCGGAGGGGTTACCGCTTACCGCAGCCGGCCGGAACCGGAGGAAGAACAGGCTGTTCTCGAAGCGGTCGAAGTCAGCGCCGACGAGCAGACGGTGGCGAACGCCAAGGGCCTGGAAGTCCCCGGACACCTCGCCCCGCAGGACCGCGTGGTCGGACTCATAGTCCCGGAAACGCCTCTGGCGGGAGAGGGACTTGCCATCGACGTTCAGCTTCTGCCGGGAGGCGGCGAGCTCGGCCTCGGTGGAGAAGCCGGACAGGTCTGTCGTCCGGAAGCCGGCGCCGAGCAGCAGGCTCCAGGCGGGGCTGAAGTCGTGCTGGATTTCCACCTGTTGCCCCGTGGCGTCTGCCTTGATGGGGCCGTCGCCGGGCTCACCCAGGAAGGTCCGTCGGTCCACCTTGCCGAGGACGCCGCCAATGGCCGGGACGCCGCGGTCGAAGGGCGCCTTCTGGCGGGTGACCTCCAGGTCGTAGGTGACCGTGGTATCCTCACCCAGCCGGAAGCCGAAGGAGGGCAGGAAGCCGTAACGCTCGGTGCTGACCGTCCGGCGGAAGCTGTCGGCTTCGTCGAAGAAGCCGATCAGGCGGGCTCCGAAGACCTCCCCGGCGGCGAGGTTGACGTCGGCCTCAGCCCGTCGGGCGCTGTCGCCGCCAAGGCTGGCGCTCAAGGAACCTCCGGTCTCGCCGAACCGGGCCTTGCGTGTGACGATGTTCACCGTGCCCCCGGGCTCGCCGCGGCCGAACAGGGCGGCGTTGGGGCCCTTCAGGATCTCGATGCGCTCGACGCCGGAGACGTCCCGCGGACCGCCAAAGCCGCGCCCGCCGTTGAAGCCGTTCACGAGATAGCCGCTGGGCAGGTTCTCGTCCCCGGCGAAGCCGCGCACCGCATAGGCGTCCCACAGGCCGCCGAAATTGTTCTGCCGGGCGACCCCGGCGTTGAGGTCCAGGGCCTCCGTCAGGCCGGTGATGTTGTTGTCCTGCAGGGTGCGCTGCGAGATGACCGCCAGGCTCTGGGGCGTCTCTTCAGGCTTGAACAGGCCCCGATAGGCCTGCCTCTGACCCGTGACGACGACCTCGGAGAGGCTTGCGGCGCTGTCCGCCAGGGCGGGACCGGCGATGCAGGCCAAGCCTGCCGCGAGAAGAAGGGTCGACTTGGATGCAGCGTTCACCGGGGCCCCCAGGGGTGTTACAATATATCGGCACTCGTCTTAGTCGCCAGGCGTCGGCTGTCAACGCTATGTTATATCAGCATTGACAGGGCGTCAGTCCCGCGGGAACAGACAGACATGCCGGACCTGACCGCCGCCGAACCCGCCATCGACGTCCGCGACCTCTGCGTTGACAGGGGCGGAACCCCCGTTCTGAAGAACCTGCGCCTGTCGGTGAAGGCCGGTGAGGTCTACGCCCTGCTCGGCGGCAATGGCGCGGGCAAGTCGACCACCCTGGCCGTGCTGATGGGCCTGTTACGGCCGTCCGGCGGGTCGGTGCAGGTGATGGGTCTCGACCCCGCGACACAGGCCGACGCCGTGCGCCGCAGTATCGCCTACCTGCCGGAGACCGTCGCCCTCTACGAGACCCTCAGCGCCTACGAGAACATCGCCTACTTCCTGGGCCTGTCCGGCGACCGGCCCTCAAGGGCGGAGATGGATGCAGCCCTGGACGCGGCGGGGCTCCAGGCCGGGGCCCGGACCCGGCGGACCGGCGGTTTCTCGAAGGGCATGCGGCAGAAGGTGGCGATCGCCATGGCGCTCCTGCGGGAGGTCCCCGTCCTGCTCCTGGACGAGCCGACGACCGGCCTCGACCCGGCCGCGGCATCGGACTTCAACGCCCTGGTGGGAGGCCTTCGCGAGCGGGGGGCGGCGGTCCTCATGGTGACCCACGACCTTCTGGGCGCGGCGGACTGCGCCGACCGGATCGGGTTCCTGGCGGGTGGCGGGATCGTCGAAGAGGTCCAGGCCGACGACGGGCTGGACGTCCTGGCGCTTCACCGCCGCTTTGGCGAGGCCGCCGCCGGATGAATCCGGTCCTGCACATCGCCGCAAACGAGCTGCGCCTCATGGCGCGGGCGCGGGTCGCCCAGCTGGCCATCGCCCTGGTGGTCATGCTGTCCGCCATCGCCGCCCTGACCGCCATTTCGCAGGGCCGGGAAAGCCAGGAGATCCGCAGCCGGTTCCAGGCCCAGGCGGACCGGGAATTTGACGGTCAGCCGGCCCGACACCCGCACCGGATGGTGCATTACGGACACTTCGTCTTCCGACCCCTGCCCGCCCTTGCAGGCTTCGATCCGGGCGTCGACGCCTTCACCGGGTCCACCCTGTTCCTCGAGGGCCACAGGCAGAACAGCGCCAACTTCGGCGACGTCCGGCAGTCTTCCCTGCTGGTCCGTTTCGGCCAGCTGACCCCCGCCTTCGTGATCCAGGCGCTTGGGCCCCTGGTCCTGATCTTCCTGGGCTTCGGCGCCATTGCGCGGGAACGGGACTCCGGGCTTCTGCGCCTGCACTTCACCCAGGGGGTGAAGGCCGGCCAGGTGGTTCTGGGAAAGGCCGCAGCGCTTTCGGTGGTCGCCGGGCTGATCCTGGCGCCGGCGCTGGGCGCCCTGGCCTGGCTTACCCTGGTCGCCGGCGCAGCGCCTTTGGCCGTCCTGACTCTGGCGGCGGGCTATGCGGCCTACCTGCTGGTCTGGGTGCTGGCCACCACCTCGATCTCGGCCCTGGCGCAGAGCAGCCGCACCGCCCTCGCCAGCCTTGTCGCCGCCTGGGCCCTGTCGGCGATCCTCGCCCCCCGGCTGGCGACGGACATCGCCATCCTGGCGGCGCCCCAACCCACCCGGCTGGAGACGGACATCGCCATCCAGCGGGACCTGAAAGAGATCGGCGACAGCCACAATCCCGACGACCCCCACTTCAACGCCTTCCGGGCTTCGGTCCTGAAGACCTACGGGGTGGCGCGCGTCGAGGACCTGCCGGTGAACTACCGGGGCCTGATCGCCATGGAGGGAGAGCGGCTGACCTCATCCCTCTTCGAGAGGTACGCCGAGCGGCAGTTCGCCGACCAGAGGCGCCAGTCCGGAATGGCCCTCGCCCTGGGGCTTGTCAGCCCAACCCTGGCGGTGCGAAGCCTGTCCATGGCCGCCTCGGGGACGGACCTGGAGGGTCACAGGCGGTTCCTGCGACAGGCTGAGGCCTACCGTTACGCCATCGTCCAGAGGCTGAACCGCCTCCAGGCGGAGCGCCTGACCTTTTCAGACGACAGCAAACGCAACAGTGACCCGGAGGCCGGTCGCCGCGTCCGGATCGATCCGGGCGCCTGGCGCCAGACGCCCGACTTTGTCTACCGGCCCGCCTCCACCACCGAGGCCCTGGGGGCTGCGACCCCGGGGCTGCTGCTCCTGGGGGGCTGGCTGGCCCTGGCGGGCGGCCTCGCCTGGGCGGCCAGCCGCCGGCTGGAGAGGGCGGGGGCATGAGCCGTTTCGCACAGGAGCTGCGGCTCTTCCTGCGGCAGAGGCTGGCGGTCCCGACGCTGGCCCTCCTCGCCCTCCTGGCCGCCGTCAGCGTCGCCGCCGGAGTGACGGAGATCCGCCGCCAGGCCGAGACCATTGTCCGGATCCAGCCCCTTCAAGCGGCGGAGGAGGCCGCTGTATCGGCCTGGGTCTCCCGGGACGGCGACGCGGGAAACGCCGCCTACTACACCTTCCATGCGACCTGGGACCGGCCCTCCGCCCTCGCCTTCGCCGCCCTCGGGCAGCGCGACGTGGCGCCCTATGTGCTGCGGGTCCGCGCCCTGGCGCTCGAGAGCCAGATCCACGAGGGCGAGAGCTACAATGCGGAGCTGGCCCTGCCCGGACGCTTCGACTGGGCCTTTGTCCTGACCTTCCTCGCCCCCCTGATCCTCATCGTCCTCCTGCACGACCTGATCTCGGGAGAGCGGGAGGCCGGGAGGCTACAGGCCCTGCAGGCGGCAGGCGGGCGGGCGGGGCTCTGGACCCGCCGGGCGGGCCTCCGGCTGGGCCTGGTCTTCGTCGCCGTGGCCGCGCCCTTTGTTGCGGGCGCCGCGGTGTCCGGGGCGGCGGCCGCCGAGGTCCTGGCGGTGCTGGCTGTGGCCAGCCTCTATCTTCTGTTCTGGGCCCTGGTCTGCCTGGGCGTCGGCGCCCTGGGCCGCAGCTCGGTGGCCAATGGCGCCGTCCTTGCGGCGACCTGGGTCGTCCTGACCCTGGTCCTGCCCGCCCTGGCGCACATCGCCATCAACAGCGCCAATCCGGTCCGGCAGGGGGTCGAACTGACCCTCGCCCAGCGCGAGGCCGTCCACGCCGGCTGGGACAAGCCGAAGGACGCCACCCTCACAGCCTTCTTCAGGGTCCATCCGGAGTGGCGGGACACGCCGCCGGTCACCTCGGGATTCCACTGGAAGTGGTACTATGCCTTCCAGCACCTCGGGGACCTCAGCGTCGCCGACCCGGTCCGCGCCTACCGGCGGGGGCTTGAGTCCCGGGACGCCTGGACCGCCCGGGTCGGGCTCGTGCTGCCGGCGGTGGGGCTCCAGACAACCCTCCACAGGATGGCCGGAACGGATCTGGCGGCCCAGCTGGCCTACCAGGACCGGATCCGGGCCTTCCACGAGCGGCTCCGGCGGTTCTACTACCCCTACATCTTCAACGAGACGCCGTTCCGCGAGGGGGACTTTGCAAAAGCCCCCCGCTGGGAAGAGGGCGACTGATCAGACGTCGACCTCGGCGTCGAGGGCGTTTTCCTGGATGAACTCCCGGCGCGGCTCGACCAGGTCGCCCATCAGGCGGGTGAACATGTCGTCGGCGTCGTCGGCGTGGGCGACCCGGACCTGGAGGAGGGTACGGGCGTTGGCATCGAGGGTGGTGTCCCAAAGCTGGTCGGGGTTCATCTCGCCCAGGCCCTTGTAGCGCTGGATCGTCAGGCCCCGGCGGCCGGCCTCCATGACGGCAGCGGTCAGGTCGAGGGGGCCGCGCACGGTCGTGGTGCGGTCGCGCCGGCTGAAGACCGCCAGGCCGGAGAAGACCTCGGCGAGGGACAGAGACCGCTCCGCCAGACGGCGGGCGTCAGCGGCGCCAATCAGCAGGTCGTCGAGGACCACCCGCTCGGTGACGCCCCGGCGACGGCGCGAGAAGGCAAAGCCCCCGGCGGCGGAGGTCTCGCCGGTCCAGGGGCCGTCGCCCTCTTCGGCGTAAAGGTCCAGGCGGCGGGCGGCGGCGGCGGGGTCGCCCTCCTCGCCAAGCAGTCCGGCCAGGGCCGCCTGCTCGATGGCGAAGGCCGGCGCCCGTGCGGTGAGCCGCTCGATATTGGCCCGGGCCGCCCGGGAGGCCTGCACCAGGTTCAGGAGGTCCTGGCCCGTCAGGCGCTCGCCAGAGGCGAGGTCGAGGGTCGCCCCGTCCACGCCCTCTTCGGTGAGGTAGACCTCCAGCTCGGCGTCATCCTTGAGGTAGCGCGAAGACCGTCCCTTGGCGGCTTTGTAGAGGGGCGGCTGGGCGATGTAGAGATAGCCCCGCTCGATCACCTCGGGCATCTGGCGGTAGAAGAAGGTCAGCAGCAGGGTCCGGATGTGGGCGCCGTCGACGTCGGCGTCCGTCATGATGACGATCTTGTGGTAGCGGATCTTCTCGATGTTGAAGTCGTCCCGGCCGATGCCGGCGCCGAGGGCGGTGATCAGGGTGCCGATCTGGTCGGAGCCCAGCATCCGGTCAAACCGGGCCCGCTCGACGTTGAGAATCTTGCCGCGCAGGGGCAGGACGGCCTGGTTCTCGCGGTTGCGGGCCTGCTTGGCCGAACCGCCGGCGGAGTCCCCCTCGACCAGGAAGATCTCGGACTTGGCCGGGTCCTTCTCCTGGCAGTCGGCCAGCTTGCCGGGCAGGGAGGTGATGTCCAGGGCCGACTTGCGCCGGGTCAGCTCGCGGGCCTTGCGGGCGGCCTCCCGGGCGGCGGCGGCCTCGGCGATCTTCTGGACGATCATCCGCGCCTCGACGGGATGCTCCTCGAACCAGGTGGCCAGCCCCTCGCCCACCAGGCCCTCGACGGCGGGGCGCACCTCTGACGAGACCAGCTTGTCCTTGGTCTGGGACGAGAACTTGGGATCCGGCACCTTGACCGAAAGCACGCAGGTCAGGCCCTCGCGGGCGTCCTCGCCGGACAGGCTGACCTTCTCGCGCTTGGCGGCGCCGCTGGTCTCGGCATAGCTCGAGATGATCCGGGTGAGGGCCGATCGGAAGGCCGCCAGGTGGGTGCCGCCGTCCCTCTGCGGGATGTTGTTCGTGAAGCAGAGGACATTCTCGTGGTAGCCGTCATTCCACCACAGGGCGAGGTCGACCTCGACATTGTCGCGGCGGCCGCGGACCACGACGGGCGCCTTGACCAGGGGGGTCTTGGCCTTGTCGAGGTGGCGCACGAAGGCCTCCACCCCGCCCTCGTAGTGCATGATCTCTTCCCAGGGCTCGGCCTCGCGGTTGTCGCGCAGCCGGATGTGGACCCCGGAGTTCAGGAAGGCGAGCTCGCGCAGGCGGTGCTCCAGCGTCCGCCGGTCGAACGTGATGAAGGCGAAGGTCTCCAGCGAGGGCAGGAAGGTCACCTCGGTGCCCGTCAGCGGCTCTCCCGACTCCCGCAGGGGAGACGGTCCCGTCTGCTCCAGGGGCGAGACGGCGTCGCCGCGGCGGAAGGTCATCTCGTAGGCGCGGCCACCGCGGTGGACCTTGAGCTTCAGCCAGTCGGACAGGGCGTTGACCACGGACACGCCCACGCCGTGCAGGCCGCCCGAGACCTTGTAGGCGTTCTGGTCGAACTTCCCGCCGGCGTGCAGCTGGGTCATGATGACCTCGGCCGCCGAGACGCCCTCGCCCTCATGGATGTCGGTGGGAATGCCGCGGCCGTCATCGGTGACGGTGCAGGACCCATCGGCGTTGAGGATCACCTCGACCCGGGAGGCGTGGCCGGCCAGGGCCTCGTCGATGGCGTTGTCCACCACCTCGTAGACCATGTGGTGCAGGCCCGAGCCGTCATCGGTGTCGCCGATGTACATGCCGGGCCGCTTGCGGACGGCGTCGAGCCCCTTCAGGACCTTGATCGACTCCGCGCCATAGGCGGCGGCGGCCTCTTCGGGGGTTTCAGTCGGGGTCTGGGATTCGTCGGTCATGGGGTGTCCGCAACAGCCAGCCGGGAGCCCTCGACCCGGATCCTGAGGGCGCGGCCCTCAAGTTCCTCGAAGAGAGGGTCGTCCGTGCCGGTCAGGAAGGCCTGAAGCCCGAGCGCCTCGATTTCGTCGAACAACGCCGCCCGCCGGCGGCGGTCCAGGTGCGCTGCGACTTCATCCAGCAACAATACAGGCGCCGGCGCTGATTCGGCACGGGAAAGACGCGCCGCCTGGGCGAGGACGAGGTTCAGGACCAGGGCCTTCTGCTCACCCGTTGAGCGCTCTGCGGCGGGCCGGCCGCGCTCGGCGTGGATCACGGACATATCGCCCCTGTGCGGCCCCGTCAGGGAGCGACCCGCAG
>CANGRP010000080.1 GCA_947456005.1 Caulobacteraceae bacterium | reverse complement strand
GGTCGCCAGGAGCACGATGTCGGCGGCGAGGCGCCCCTGCCCCACGGCCTCGACGGCCGCCCGGAAGGCTGATCCGTTGCGGGAGGCCAGGAAGGCGATCTTAAGGCGCGGACTCACGCCCCGGCCCCGAGGGCGTGCTCGAACCGCAGGCCATCGTAGGCCGGCTCCACCCCCGGCGGCAGTCGGGCGCTGAGAGCGGCGAAGTCGAGGTCGATGTGCATATTGGTCAGGATGGTCCGCCGGGGCTTGAGCCGCGCCGCCCACTCCAGGGCCAGGTCCACATGGGCGTGGGTCGGGTGCGGGCGCCAGCGCAGGGCGTCGACGATCCAGACATCGAGGCCGGCCAGGGCCTCGAAGGCCTCGTCCGGCAGGCCCACTACGTCGCTGGAATAGGCCACGTCGCCGAACCGGTAGCCGACGGAGCGCAGGCCGCCGTGGTCCTGGTCGAAGGTCACCACCGAAATAGCGCCCGAGGGGCCGTCCACCACCCAGGCCTGGCCATGGGGCGGGATCAGGACGGGGTCGGCGATGCCGGGATAGCCCCCCTCCCCCTCGAAGACATAGCCGAAGCGCCGGCCCATGGAGGCGAAGGTGGCGCCGTCCATATGGCAGGGAATGCGCGCCCTCTGGCGGATGAAGAAGGCGCGGATATCGTCAATGCCGTGGGTCTGGTCGGCGTGGTCGTGGGTGAGAAGCAGGGCGTCGAGCCGCCGGGCCCCGGCCTGGGCGGTCTGCCAGCGCAGGTCGGGCGAGGCGTCCACCAGGACGGTGGTGGCCTGTGTCGGGTCGGGCGCGGTCCGGCGGACCAGCAGGGAGCAGCGGGTGCGGAAGTTGCGGGGGTCCGCGGGATCGCACGCGCCCCAGTCGCCGTCAGCCCGGGGCACCCCGCCGGAGGAGCCGCAGCCCAGGATGGTGAACTCCAGGGTCCCGCTCATGGCCGGGGGATCCGGTCGAAGAGGGCGAAGAAGGCGTCCTCGCAGCGGGCCTCGGCCTCCTCCGGGCTCCAGCCCCGGACCGTGGCGAGGCCGGCCAGCACGGCGGGCAGGAAGGCCGGTTCATTGCGCCGCCCCCGGTGCGGGACCGGCGCGAGATAGGGGCAGTCGGTCTCCACGATGATCCGGTCGGCGGGCATGTCGCGGATGACGGCCCGGACCTCCTCGGCGGCCTTGAAGGTGGCGATGCCGGAGACCGAGAACCAGGCGCCCAGGGCCGCCGCCCGCCGGGCCAGCTCTGGCCCGGAGGTGTAGCAGTGCAGCAGCATGCGGAAGGGCGCCCGGGCGTGGGCCTCCTCCAGCATCTGCGTCATCAGGTCGTCCGCCTCGCGGGTGTGGACCACCAGGGGCAGGCCGCTCTCCTGCGCGGCGGCGATGTGGGCGGCGAAGACCCTCGCCTGGATGTCCCGGGGCGAGAGGTCGTAGTGGAAGTCGAGGCCGGTCTCGCCGATGCCGACCACCTTGGGGTCGTCCGCGAGGTCCAGGAGGGTGCGGGGGGACAGGTCGGGGACGTCCTTGGCCTCGTGCGGGTGGACGCCCACCGTGCACCAGATGTCCGGCGCCTCAGCGATGGCGCGGTTCGCCGGGAAGGTCGTCAGCCGGTCCGAGATGTTGACCATCAGGCCGATGCCGGCGGCCCGGGCGCGGTCGATAACCTCCTGCCGGTCGGCGTCGAACTGGGGGGCGTGGAGGTTGACGTGGCTGTCGATCAGCATGGTTCAGGCAGCATGGGCTCAGGTCTGGTGAAATCAGGTGCGGGCGGCGGCGCGCAGGTCGGCCAGGGCCGTGAAGAGGGCCTCGGCCCGATCGAGGTTCAGGGCCTCCACCTCGCGCGGCAGGCGGTCGAGGGCCGACCAGGCCTCGGCCCAGGCGTCGAGCCCGCCGATACCTTCCTCTGCCCGGCGAAGGACGAGGTCGTGGACCCGGGCGGCGAGGCGCTCGGTCAGGAGGGCGAAGCTGCGGGCGCCCTCCCCGCCCCGGAACCGGTCGGTCAGGGACATGGCGAGGGTCCGGTCAAGCTCGGGCAGGCCCTGCAGCAGGGTGCGGGCGGCGTCGTCCATCTCCAGGGCCCCTTCGGAGGCCAGGGCCAGGGCCCGGCCCGGCGCTCCGCCCGACATGCGCGCCAGGCGCAGGGCCTGCTCCGGGTCGGCGTCGGTCCGGCGGGCTACGAAGTCGGCCACGGCGGCCTCTGGCAGGGGGGCGAGCTTCAGCGTCCTGCAGCGCGAGCGGATGGTCCGGATCAGCCGGCCGGGTGCATGGCAGACGAGCAGGATGACCCCCCGGGGCGGCGGCTCCTCGAGGGTCTTCAGGAGGGCGTTGGCGGCGTTGCGGTTCAGGTCGTCGGCGGCGTCCACGATGGCCACCCGGTAGGGCGCCGAGGCGGGCGATTTGGAAAAGAACTCGTTCAGCCGCCGGACCTCTTCCACCAGGATCTCGCGGCGCACCTTGCCGTCGGAGTCTGTGCGGTCGACGACCATCAGGTCGGGGTGGGCGTCCTGAGCGACGAGGCGCGAGACCGGGTCCTGCGGTGCGGCGCCGAGGAGGCCATGGCGCGGATCCGGCGCGGCGCCCAGCAGTCGCCGGGCGATGCGGAAGGCGAAGGTCGCCTTGCCCAGTCCCTGGGGGCCGCTGATCAGCCAGGCGTGGTGCAGCCGGCCGCGGGCCCGGGCGTCCTCGAAGGCCGCCTCCGCGGCCTCCTGTCCCACCAGGTCGAAGACGTCCCGGGGATGGGGCGGGGCCACGCTCACCCGGCGTCTCCCAGGCCGGGGAACAGGCCGTCCAGTCCGGCCAGCACCCGGGCCTCCACGGCGTCGGGATCGCCCGAGGCGTCGACGAGCCGGCAGCGGCCCGGCTCTGCCCGGGCGATGGCCAGGAAGCCTTCGCGCAGGCGCCGATGGAAGTCGAGGCCCTTGGACTCAAAGCGCGCCTCGGCGTCAGGGCGGCCGAGCGCGCGGGCGAGGCCCAGCTCGGGATCGAGGTCGAAGACCAGGGTCCGGTCGGGCCGGACATCCTCCAGGATGAAGGTCTCCAGGGCCTGGATCAGCTCGGGATCAGCGCCCCCGGCGGCCCCCTGGTAGGCCCGGGTGGAGTCGGCGTAGCGGTCGCACAGCACCACGGCGCCCCGCTCGAGGGCGGGCCTGAGAGTGCGCTCGATATGGTCCCGGCGGGAGGCGTACATCAGGAGGGTCTCGGTGACCGGGCTCCAGCGGTCGGCGGACCCGTTCAGGACCAGGTTACGGATGGCCTCGGCGCCCGGCGAGCCGCCGGGCTCGCGGGTCACCACCACCTCATGGCCGGCGGCCTCCAGGCGCGCCGCCAGACGTCGGACCTGGGTGGACTTGCCCACGCCCTCGCCGCCCTCGAACGAGATGAAGAGACCACCGCTCATGGCGCCTGAATGGCCCCTCAGGCGCGCCGCGTCCAGCCCCCCGGGGTCGAGGTCAGGTCCCCTCGCCCCGCTCGTAACGCCACAGGGCGTCCCTGTCGGCGGAGAACCGACGGGCCGCCACGTAGAAGGCGGGAACGGCCACCAGGGAGGCGGCGGTCATCACCAGCATCATGTCGGTGATCGGCCGGTCACGTCCGGCGGCGGCGAAGGCGTCGATCATGAAGCCTCCGACCGTGGTCGAGACCCCCAGGCCCACGACATTCACCCCCATGATGAAGAGGGCCACCGCCGTCGCCCGGACCTTGGCGGGCGCCAGTTCCTGGATGGTGGAGTAGGCCCCGCCATACATGGCCGCGAGCTGGAAGATGCCCGAGCCGATACCCAGCCAGAAGATCACCCCGTCATGGTCGGTCATGCGATAAAGGAACTGCAGCGGCGTCATGGCGATCAGGATGATGACGATCAGCATGGAGCGGCCCTGGCCGGTCTTCTTCAGCCACCAGTCGCCCAGCGCCCCGCCGATGATGTTCCCGGCCACGCCGACGGTGGCGTACATCAGGGCCACCTTCAGGAAGAGCGGCCCGGTCTCGAGCTTCAGCTCCTCCTTCCACCAGATGGTGTCGAACTGGGCCGCGCCCACGGCGAGGTGCACGCCGATGCCGCCGAGGATGGTCAGCACCAGGGCGGGCGAACGCTTCAGGGCGGCCATGAGCTCGGGCAGGAGGCTCAGCATGCCCTTCACGGCCTTCAGGGCTCCCTCCCCCGCATGCGGCGACGGGGGCCGGGTTTCACGGAAGGTGGCCAGCCAGACGGCCAGGATGAGGCCCAGGCCCCCGATCAGCAGGAAGCAGTTGCGCCACCCGATCACCGGCCCGAGGGAGGCGGCCACGAGGTAGGCCAGGCCCGAGCCCAGGGGCACGCCGGCATAATAGAAGCCCGAGGCGAAGCCGAGCTGCCGGGCGGGGAAGCGGTCGGAGATCATCGACAGGGCCGTCGGCGTCAGGGTCGACTCCCCGACCCCGATCAGCACCCGGGGGATCGCCAGGGAGACAAAGCCCTTGGCCAGGCCCGAGGCCGCGGTCAGCAGGCTCCACAGCCCGACGCCAAAGGCGGCGAAGCGCGGCCGGTGCACGGCGTCGGCCACCAGGCCCATGAAGGGGCTGAGGATGCCGTACAGAAGGGTGAACATGATGCCGGTGAGGAGGCCGAACTGGCCGTTGGTCAGGCCCAGGTCCGCCTTGATCTCAGGCCCGAAGGTCGGCAGCAGCTGGCGGTCCAGGATGTTCAGGATGTTCAGGACCATCATGAACACAAGGAAGCCAAAGGCCCCCTTGGTCGCCGTGTCCACGCCATTGCCGCCGCCGCCGCCGGTCTCTGCGCCAGGTCCCATACGATCTCCTCCCCGGAGTCTCTCTTGTGACTCGCAGCTTGGACGGCGGAGGGCCGAAGTGTCCAGCACCCATCTCGCGCGTCTGGCGGGCCCCGCCCGCCCCTGCTATAGCCGCCACGCCGGAAGGGTGGCCGAGTGGTTTAAGGCAGCGGTCTTGAAAACCGCCGTGGGTGAAAGCCCACCGTGGGTTCGAATCCCACCCCTTCCGCCACTATCGACCCTCCCCTATTCTGATCTCAGTTGCAGTGGAGGCGTTCGTGGGCGCGCGGTTTCAAGATGCTGCGCCGCGTGCTGTCGGGCGTCGTACGGTGCTCGGCGCCCTTTTCGGCGGCTCAGGGCTCGCGGTCGCGACCGGGTGTACTGGGAGTCCAGACGTTCAACATCTCGCAGCCCATCCCCGACCGCCTGGGACAATCGTCTCCCTGAAGCCCATTGGCTGGTATCCCGCCCTTGTGAACCGCATGGTTCTGGGCCTGGCGAAGGTCGCTCCCGTCATCCCGGTGGAGCATGGCTTCAAGCCCTATCGGCTGGTCTATTGGTCGACGACAAATGGGGAGCCCGTCCTCGTTTCGGCGCTCGTGAGCCTACCCACCGGCGCCCCGCCGCGCGGGCTGGTGCTGTGGATGCATGGCACCAACACGGATCGTTCCAACTCCATCTCCCGGCCCAGTCTTCAGGAAGGGATCGCGGTGTCAGCCGCCTTTGCCGGCGGCGGTTATGCGGTGATTGCGCCGGATCTCGTCGGGCTGGGAGTGTCTCAGGCGCCTCAAGCCTATCTGCATAACCCGAGCACGCTGGCCGTCACCCTTGACCTCCTGGACATCGCCGCCCGCGGCCTGGGTGGACTCCTTCGGCAGCCGGGCCGAGACCTCATGGTCGCGGGCTTTTCGCAAGGCGGGCATGCCGCCGCCGTTATCCACCGCGCTTTGGAATCCGACCCCAGCCCCGTGATGCGGGTGCGGGCGACCGCAGCGATCGCCGGCGCCTTCGATCTTGCGGGAGTTTCCATCCCCTTCGCCCTGGAAGGCCGGTCAGCCAGTTCGTCGGTCTACCTGGGATTGGCGGCGCAGTCCTGGGCGACCTACTACGGCCACTCCCTGGAAACCCTGCTCACCGAGTCCGGCAAGGCGAGAGTCAGCCAGGTGCTGGATGGTTCTCACGGTCCGGATGTCCTGGAGCTCTTGCCCCGCAATCCGCGTGAGATGTTCAGGGCGGACTTCCTGCACGCCCAGGCGGCCGGCGGTCAGCACTGGTTCCTCGATGCAGCGCAGGCCAACGAGGCGTTCGCCTGGGCCCCCAGGGCGCCGCTGCGCGCCTATTTCGGAACCCGGGATGTCGATGTCACCCCGCAGGAATCCGTGGCCTTCGCAAAGGCCTCACGCCATCGTGGGGGGAATGTCGAGGCCC
Source organism: Caulobacteraceae bacterium (assembly GCA_947456005.1). Lineage (GTDB taxonomy): Bacteria > Pseudomonadota > Alphaproteobacteria > Caulobacterales > Caulobacteraceae > Phenylobacterium. The sequence goes on along the minus strand of CANGRP010000080.1, from coordinate 3,595 downwards.
TGGACCTGGGGCCCTTCGACCATGGGGAGTCCCCGCTTCGTGCGGTTCCCCTGATCCGGAAGTGGTTCGACCAGTTGACGTCCGCCGCCTAGTGAGCGGCTCTCGCGAGGGTTTCGTAAAGCCCACCGTGGGTTCGAATCCCACCCCTTCCGCCACTCCCCTGTCGCGAACCTGCAAACTGGCGACCGCAGGTGCGCAAAGCCCCCGGTCGTCGCGCCATTTTCCAGATGCCGTGCGAACATCGGAGACCGGCGTAAGGGGCCAAAGCGGTCTCTGAACGCAATTTGTCTCTGATCACCCGAACCTTGCCCTCGGCAGTTCGGGTTCAAAAGGGTCCGCATCTACAGCGTTTTCGGCTGATAAATGGTCCGGAAGTTCGTGGGCGATACTCCACCCGATGCGCAGTTAGGGAAACCGAAGTGGAGTCCCTTTGGTGACTGCTTGGCGCGGGTCCGCTTGTTGGCCCGGACCCCAAACGGGAGACACGACCCTGAGCCGACGTTCGTCACAACCCCTTGAGGCTCGCTCAGAAGCTTCCTACGGCTGAGATGGCTTCCGGGCGGCGCCATTGAAGCGTCAGGGTATCTGCAGTATTGGTTAAGAGATCGCCCGTAGGCCGGGTGCCCACCACTCGCTGGGAGCGTAAGATGAGAAACTTCACGTCCAACCCGAAAGGAATTCCTACTCATCATCAGGACATGAAGCTCTATGTTTATGCGAACCCGGAGGACGCATGCGCGGCAAGACGCTGGCCGTAGCGCCCCTCCTTCCAGCACCTTCGGCGACGGTTCTACGGCCGACGCCTTTCGTTTCTCCGATCTCTTCCATCTGACGCGTCGGCCCGACAGCGAGACGCCGCTTGCCGTCGCGCGGATCAGACGGTTCCTCTCCTACTACCGGCCGCACATTCCGCTGCTCCTAGCGGACTTGGCTTGCGCCGTGATCGTGGCCATCACCGCCTTGGCCCTGCCGCTCTGCGCCCACCAGGTCACTCGACAGCTAGCTGCTCTAAACAACGTGCCGGCGGCCCTGGCCGGCATTTACGCCGTGGGCGGATTGATGCTGGCCCTACTGGCGGTCCAGGCGGTGAGCACCCTGTTCGTCGACTATCAGGGCCATGTGATGGGAGCGAAGATGGAGAGCGCCCTAAGGCGTGATGTGTTCGAACACTGCCAGAAGCTGTCATTCGGCTTTTACGACCGCATACGGGTCGGGCAGTTGATGAGCAGGATAACCAACGACCTTTTCTCGCTAGGGGAGCTCTACCATCACGGGCCCGAGGATCTCGCGATCTCCATCCTGAAGTTTGCCGGCGCGACCCTGATAATTGCGCAGCTGGATGGACCGCTCACCGTCCTGGTCGTGGTCGTAATCCCTTTCGCCGTCGCCTACTCGCTGCACTACAGCGGCCGAATGAATCGCGCCCTGAAGCTCAGCCGGGCGCAGATCGGGGCGATCAATGAGCGGGTGGAGGATTCCCTGGCGGGCATCCGGGTGGTGAAGTCGTTCGCCAACGAAGACTTGGAGAACCGTCGGTTCGAAGCGGAAAACGCGAGGTTCCTGGAGAGCCGGCGCGCCGGCTATTGGAGCGAGGCCTTTTTCTCAGTGGGCACCACCACCTTTCCTCAGTTGATCACAGTGGCGGTAATCGTTGTGGGTGCCTTGCGGGTCGCCCAGGCTCAGCTCGAGGTGGGCGACATGCTCACCTTCCTGCTCTGCGTGGCGGTCCTGGTGGACCCGGTGCAGCGGCTGGCGAACTTCGTGCGCCTTTGGCAGCAAGGTCGTACCGGGTTCGACCGTGTGATGGAGATCCTCGAGACCGTGCCGGACATCCAGGACCGGCCCGGCGCCGTCACAATTGCGCGCGCGCGGGGGTCTATCAGCTTCCGCAATGTTGGCTTCCGCTACGACGAAGACGGGCCGCACGTGCTGCGGGACCTCAACCTAGATATCCGGGTCGGCGAATTCGTGGCCCTGGTCGGGCCCTCAGGGGTGGGAAAGAGCACCCTGTGCGCCCTCATCCCGCGCTTCTACGAGGCGCGCACAGGCGCGATTCTGGTGGACGGAACGGACGTGCGGGACATCCGGTTGGACTCGCTGCGACGAAACATCGGAGTGGTACAGCAGGACGTCTATCTGTTCGCCGGCACGGTGGCGGAGAACATCCTCTATGGCCGACCCGAGGCGACTGCGGCTGAGGTCGCATCGGCCGCAAAGGCGGCCTTTGCCGACGAGTTCATTCGGGCCCTGCCGAACGGCTACGACACCGACATCGGCCAGCGCGGGGTAACGCTCTCCGGCGGCCAGAAGCAGAGGCTGACCATCGCCCGGGCCTTCCTGAAGGATCCGCCGATCCTGATCTTCGACGAGGCGACCTCCGCCCTCGACAACGAGAGCGAACGCGCTGTGCAATCGGCCCTCGCGGAGCTGGCGCGGCGACGCACCACGCTGGTGATTGCGCACCGCCTCTCGACCGTGCGCAACGCCGACCGCATTCTGGTGCTCACAGAGCAGGGGGTCGTCGAGCAGGGCGACCACGATTCTTTGATCGCAGCTAACGGCGCTTACGCCGGGCTCTACCGGATGCAGGCGAGCCTGTAGGCCAACAGCATGAAGAAAGGGAGTTCGCCATCAGGCTCTTTTCACCACCACTCCCCTGTCGCGAACCTGCAATCGGGCGACCGCAGGCGCGCAAAGCCCCCGGTCGTCGCGCCATTTTCCAGGCGCCTTCCAAACCTCGGAGACCGGCGTACGGGGCCAAGGCGGTCTCTGAACGCAATTTGTCTCTGATCATCCGAACCTCGCCCTCGGCAGTTCGGGTCCAAAAGGGTGCGCGTTTACAGCGTTCTCGGCTGCTGAATGGCGCCGCAATATGGGTCCTGACGCCGCTGATGGCGCCAGTGATGGCGGCGGGCAGCGACAGCGAGCTTGCGCCAAGCCATCCCGATCCCTCAGGAGATCAGGGCTTTGCTGGACGCCGCCCGAGGTGAGACGTTCGCGACTAGCCGTTCGCGACTAGCCGTTCGCGACTAGCCGTTCGCGACCGCGGCCTCGAGCGCTTCGATACGCCGACCATCGGCCGGATGGGTCGAGAGAACTTCAGGGGGCCGACCCTGGCTGCGCGCCGCCCGCGCCATACGCTCCCAGAAGGTCACCGCCGCTGCAGGGTCCATGCCGGCCTTGCGCATCAGGTCGACACCGATGCGGTCGGCCTCGAGCTCCTGACGTCGGGCGTAGGGCAGGATCACGCCGAACTGGGCGCCGAGGCCCAAAGCCGCGCCCACCTCGTCGGCGAACCGGGCGTTTTCGCCGCTCAACATCACCAGCTGGGCCAGGGTGACCCCGGCCTGAGCCGCTAACTGATGGCTGACCCGCTCAGCCGGATGGCGCGCCAGGATATGCCCGATCTCATGGCCCAGGACGGAGGCAACCTCATCATCGCTGCGCGCCAGGTCCAGCAGCCCCTTGAAGAAACCCACCCGTCCATTGGGCAGCACGAAGGCATTGAGCTCCGGCGACTCCAGCACCGTGAAGGACCATTTCAGGTCGGGCCGGTTTGCGGCCAGCGTCAGAGGCCGACCGATCCGGGCCAGCC
>CANGRP010000079.1 GCA_947456005.1 Caulobacteraceae bacterium | reverse complement strand
GATTTCCTTGGCGACGGACACGCCGTCCTTGGTCGAGCGCGGCGCGCCGAAGGACTTCTCGATGACCACGTTCCGGCCCTTGGGGCCGAGGGTCACCTTTACGGCGTTGGCGAGGGGGTTGACGCCGCGCAGCATCCTGTCGCGGGCGTCGGAACCAAAGTAGACGTCTTTAGCAGCCATTGGCGTACTCTTTCGGAAAGGGATTGTTGGGTCTGGAGAGCGGTCGGCGGATCTATTCGATCACGCCGAGGACGTCGCTTTCCTTCATGATCAGGAGGTCGGCGCCGTCGATCTTGACCTCGGTGCCGGACCACTTGCCAAACAGGATGCGGTCGCCCTTCTTCAGGTCGAGGGGCTGCACCTTGCCGGCTTCATCACGGGCGCCGGGGCCGACGGCGATGACTTCGCCTTCCTGCGGCTTCTCCTTGGCGGTGTCGGGGATGATGATCCCGCCCTTGGTCTTCTGTTCTTCTTCGACGCGCTTCACGAGGACGCGGTCACCGAGGGGACGAAACGCCATGTTTTAGTCTCTCCGTTCAGGACGAGTGTTTTCGGAACTCCCGGGCCGGGGCCGCCGTTGGCAGCCGATGCACCCGAGTGCTAACGCTCTGGGGAGTTAGGGTCGGGGGTCGCCGGAGTCAAGCGCAGGTCGAGGAATCCGGCGCCCAGTTCCGGTTGGACCCGGACCGCCGCCGCGGCTAAGGTCCCGCCAAGCTGTGACGCCACAATAAGGAAACGCCCATGCGCCGCGCCCCCGCGATCGCCGCCCTGTCGGTCCTCGCCCTCGCCCTGCCGGCTGTCGCCGAGACCTGGACTCCCTACACCGAGCCCACGGACAAGGGCCTCCAGTGGTCTTTCGACGCCGACTATTCCTACCGTGACGCGTCTTCGGGCCGGATCGTCGTGATGACCGCCATCGGCAAGGTCGGCGCGATGCCGCGGATGGGCCCCTCCGCCCCTGGTGCAGCGGATGGGGTGGGCTTCATCTATGCCCTCGACTGCAGCTCCAGGAACCTCATCCCCATGGGCAGCTACTCGCCCAGGAAGCCTCTGGAGATCGCCGGCGACTGGCGCGGGGTCGCGCCCAAGAAGGCCGACGGCGCCGATGACGAAGCCCTCATGCGTCAGGTCTGCGCCACATCGGCCACCCTGCCTACGCGCTAGAGCCGCACCCGCGACGACGGCGGGCGGCCTTCGCAGGCCGCCCTTTTCGTTGCGCCGGCCCTCACCGCATGCCGACGGGAACCCGCTCGGCGTCGCGCTCGGCGCGAATCTTCATCTGCAGGTCGCCGTACTTCGCCAGCTCCATGCGCGCGATCGTGCGATTGTGCACCTCGTCCGGGCCGTCCGCGAGGCGCAGGGTGCGCTGGCTGGCGTAGGACTTCGCAAGGCCGAAATCGCTGGTGACCCCGCCGCCGCCATGGGCCTGGATGGCGTCGTCGATGACCTTGATCGCCATGGTCGGCGCCTGGACCTTGATCATGGCGATCTCCATCCGGGCGACCTTGTTGCCGGCCTTGTCCATCATGTCGGCCGCCTTCAGGCAAAGCAGCCGGGTCATCTCGATGTCGATGCGGGCCCGGGCGATGCGTTCCTCCCAGACCGAGTGCTCGGAGATGTACTTGCCAAAGGCCTTCCGGGTCATGAGGCGCCGGCACATCTTCTCCAGGGCCACTTCGGCGGCGCCGATGGTTCGCATGCAGTGGTGGATACGGCCCGGACCCAGGCGGGCCTGGCTGATCTCAAAGCCGCGGCCTTCCCCCAGCACCAGAGACTCCTCCACCGGTACGCGGACGTCTTCCAGAAGGACCTCTGCGTGGCCATGGGGGGCGTCGTCGTAGCCGAAGACAGGCAGCATCCTCAGGACCTTGATCCCGGGGGTATCCAGGGGGACCAGCACCTGGGACTGCTGGGCGTGAAGGGCGGCGTCCGGATTGGTCTTGCCCATGACGATGGCGACCTTGCAGCGGGGGTCTCCCATGCCCGAGGACCACCACTTGCGGCCGTTGATGACATAGTGATCGCCGTCCCGGTCGATACGGGTCTCGATGTTGGTGGCGTCCGAGGAGGCCACCAGGGGCTCGGTCATCAGGAAGGCGGAGCGAATCTCCCCGCGCATCAGGGGCGCCAGCCAGCGGTCCTTCTGCTCACGGGTCCCGAAGCGGTTCAGGACCTCCATGTTGCCGGTGTCGGGCGCCGAGCAGTTGAAGACCTCGGAGGCGAAGCTCACCCGCCCCATGATCTCGGCGATGGGCGCGTACTCCAGGTTCGAGAGCTGGACACCCTCGAAGACGAAGGTGTCATCCACGTGGGGATGGCCGGAGTCCGGCGGCATGAACATGTTCCAGAGGCCGGCGGCCTGGGCCTTCGCCTTGAGCGCCTCGACCACCGGGATGACCTTCCAGGGGTCGCCCTCGGCCTGCTGGGCCTCATAGACCGGGACGGCGGGGTGGATGTGCTCATCCATGAAGTTGCTGACGCGGCGGATGAGCCCCTTCTGGCGGGCGGAGTACTCGAAATCCATGGCGGTCGCCTTTCCTTCCAGCGCCCGCCGGGGCGCCGGGGGTCGCCTGGAAGTCAGTCCAAGCTTGAGGGCTCGGCGTCCTTGATCTGGCTCAACCGGGACTGGTCAATCCGGCTACAGCGCGCCAGCATGGGTCATGGTCCCCGAACTTCCCCATCGCCCGCTCTCCAACGCCTTGGTGACTCTCGAACCCCTGGCGGAGATCCACCGCGAGCCGCTGCGCGCCGCCTGCGCCGCCGATCCGGAGATCTGGGAGGCGCAATACTCGCTCTCCCTCCTGGGCGAACACTTCGACCGATTCTGGACAGAGAAACGGCCGGCCGACGCCGCCTCGGGCGCCTGTCGGCACTTTGCGGTGATGACCGGCGACCGTTGCGTCGGGATCACCGCCTTTCTCAAGATTGACCCGGCCAACGCCAGCCTGGAGATCGGCCTCACCTACTACGCGCCGGAGGCCCGGGGCGGCCCGGTCAACCCCTGCGCCAAGCGGCTGCTCCTCGGCGAGGCCTTCGAGGCGGGCTTCGGCCGGGTCCAGTTCCATGTGGACGAGACCAACGCCCGATCCCGGGCCGCCGTCCTGAAGCTCGGGGCGACCTTCGAGGGAATCCAGCGCTGGGACCGGATCGTCTGGACGGGCCGCCGCCGCAGCACGGCGGTCTATTCGGTCATTGCGCCCGAATGGCCCGCCGTCCGGTCGGGGCTGGACCGGCGGATCGCCGCCTTCAGCCCCTGAGGCCGGCGACTGCGCCTCAACGTACGGGTGCGGTCCGGCTCTGGCTCTCCGCGAAGAAGACCTCGGCGGCATGCTCCGCCACCTCCTGGGCGGTGTAGGGCCGGCCCGGCTGGAAGCCCTCTGTCTCCAGCATCTTGATCTCGCGCACGCCGCGGGAGGAGACCCCCAGGACCTTGCCGGTGTGGTCGGCCGCCAGGTCCGAGACCATGTAGAGCACGCCCGGCGCCACGTTCTCAGGCAGGCTCAGCGGATCTGGCTCGCGGCCGGCCCGGCCCGGAAGGTCGGAGGTCATGCGGGTGAAGGCGCCGGGCGCCAGGCCCATGACCCGGATGCCGTACTTGCGTCCCTCGATGGCCAGGACGCGCATGAAGCCATAGATGCCCGCCTTGGCCGCCCCATAGTTGGACTGGCCGAAGTTGCCATAGAGGCCCGAGGTTGAGCTGGTCATGACAATCACGCCCGGGCGACCATTGTCCTTCAGCCACTTCCAGACCGGCATGGTGCAGCAATAGGTGCCCTTCAGGTGCACCTTCACCACCAGGTCCCAGTCCGCCTCGCTCGTGTTGGCGAAGGACTTGTCGCGCAGGATCCCGGCGTTGCAGACGAGGATGTCGACCTGGCCGAAGGCATCCAGGGCGGTCTTCAGGATATTCTCGCCGCCCGCCATGGTCGACACGTCGTCACCGTTGGCCACGGCCCTGCCGCCCTGGGCGAGGATGTCGTTGACCACCTTCTGCGCCGCACTCACGGATCCGTCGCCTGACCCGTCCCGGGCGCCCCCCAGGTCGTTGACCACGACCGCGGCGCCCTCCTGGGCGAAGAGCCGGGCGTAGGCCTCCCCCAAACCGCCGCCCGCGCCAGTGATGATGGCCACCTTGCCGTCGAGAAGTCCCATGCTGCATCTCCCCAATGCCTGTTTGCGGCGGGCATCTTCCAACCGGTCCGCAAGGGAGTCGAGTCCGAGGCCCAGGACCCGGCCCAACACCTTTGAGACTCCACAACTGGGTCGGTTGGAGTAGGGTCAGGGCGGAGCCGGCGCGCCAGACGCCAGCGGGTGGGGGAAACGGCGTGTCTCAATCCATACCTACGGGCGAGGCTCACGGGCCCGGCGCCCTCGTCGATCCGCCTGTCGCCGCCGACCTGGCCGGGGACGGCCGGATGACCCGCGGGGCGGTCTCCTGGTCGCTCTTCGAGGGCGCCCGCAACCCCTATGTGGTCCTGGTCACGATCTACATCTTCGCCCCCTACGTGGCCTCGGTGATGATCGGCGATCCCGTCAAGGGCCAGGCGGTGATCTCCCAATGGAGCCAGTACGCGGGCTGGATCATCATGGCCACGGCGCCCTTCCTCGGGGCTTCCATCGACCAGCTGGGCGGCCGCAAGTTCTGGCTGGGCCTGGTGGTCGCCGCCATGGTCCCGATGATGGCGGCCCTCTGGTGGGCGAAGCCGGATGGGTCAGGCCTGTCGGTCACGGTGACCATGCTGCTCATCACCCTGATCGGCCTGGGCTTCGCCTTCTCCGAGGTCCTGCACAACTCCCTCCTCATCCGGGCGGCGGGCATGCGCGCGGCGCACAAGGCGTCGGGCCTGGCCCTCGCCCTGGGCAATGGCTTCTCCGTCCTGGCCCTGGGCTTCACGGCCTGGGCCTTCGCCCTTCCTGGCCGGGTCGATTGGGCCTGGGTGCCCAAGGAGCCCCTTTTCGGCCTCGATACAGCCGCACACGAGCACGAGCGGATCGTCGCCCTGCTCGCCGCCGGCATCTTCGCCATCGGCGCCCTGCCCCTCTTCTTCTTCACGCCGGACGCTCCGCGCACGGGGATTCCCATCCTCCGGGCCTTCCGGAACGGGGCCCGTCAGCTCTGGGAGATGCTGGCCACCGTCCGGAACTACCGGGATGCGGCCATCTACCTCCTGAGCCGCATGGCCTTCGTCGACGGCATGAACGCCATCCTGATCTACGCCGGGGTCTACGCCGTCGGCGTGATGAAGTGGCAGGCCCTCGAAATGCTCGCCTATGGCATCCTCCTGTCCATCCTGGCCGTGCTCGGGGGCTTTGTCGGGCGCTGGATGGACGCCGCCTTCGGCCCCAAGAACGCCCTCCGGATCGCCATCACCATGTCCATCCTCGGCATCGTCGCCATGCTCGGCATGTCGCCGACCCGGATCCTCTATTTCTGGAGCTTCGAGCCTTCCGCACATGCGCCCGTCTGGGACGGACCTGTCTTCCGGACCCTGCCGGAGGTCATCTTCCTTCTGATCGGCTTCGTGAACGCGGTCTTCATCACCGCCCAGTACGCCTCGGCCCGGACCATGCTGACCCGGCTGACGCCCCCGGAGAAGACGGGGGCCTTCTTCGGGGTCTACGCCCTCTCCGGTGTTGCGACAGGCTGGCTGGGCCCGATGATGGTGAACTTCGGAACCAACCTGACCCGGACGCAGCAGGGCGGCTTCGCGACGGTCATCATTCTTCTTGTAGCCGGACTGGTCGGTCTCGGCTTTGTGCGGGGCGGCGGCAGGAACTTCGAAGCCTGAGAGCAGGTCGCGACTTGCGAGTTACTGTTAACCTTATCTGTCAACCAAGGTTAACGATACAGGCTACAACGGACTTCTGTGAGGTTTACTTTGCATTAAGCTACCTGGGCCAAGTGTGTCGGAGAGTGCGCGGGGAAGCCGAAAGGCTCAGCCGGGGCGTGGGGACTCCCGCCCTCCCGTGTCACGGGAGAACAGAATGTCCAGGTTGCTCGCCAGGGTCCTCCGGCAGGAGGCCTCCGCGCCAGTTGTCGAATACGGGGTCGTCGCGGCCCTGATCGCGGCTGCGCTGCTGGCGGCCGCCAGCCTCGGCCCCGCCCGGCAGCCCAGCCCGGAGTCGCCGCCGGCCCTTCGCTCCGATCCCCACTGATCCTTGATCTGACCGCCGCCCGTTGCGGCCGCGAGCGCTTTGGCCCAAATGACCCGAAAGGCCCCTGCAAGGCGTAACCGGGAACAAGACCATGGCCGTCACTGACACGCCGCAAGCCAGCGCAACGCCCGTTCCGGTCATCGCCCTCTGCGAGGAGGACCTGGCCGCCTGGCGCGCGGGCGCCTCGCCCCTGGAGCAGGGGCTGGCCGGCGCGGACTTCAGGGCCCGACCCGGCCAGGTGGTCATCGTTCCGGGGCCGGACGGGAAGCCCGCCCGGGTCCTGCTCGGGCTGGGCGGCTCGCCGGGCGAGGCTTCCGCCTTCCGGACCCTGGCAGGTCGCCTGCCCTCGGGCGAGTTCCGGCTGGAGGGCCGGCCCGGTGGCCTGGAGCCGACCGATGCGGCCCTGGCCTTCGCCCTCGGCCTCTACCGCTTCGAGCGGTACCGGCGCCGTGAGACCGCCCCGGCGCGCCTTCACGTTCCGGGCGCCGAGGAGGCCGAGGTCGCCAGCCAGTCCGGAGCCTGCGCCCTCGCCCGGGACCTGATCAACACGCCGGCCAACGATCTGGGGCCGGCCGAGCTCGAAGTCGCGGCCCGCGAGCTGGCGGGACGCTTTGGCGCAGGCATCGAGGTGATCGCCGGGGATGAGCTCCTCGCGAAGGGATATCCCGCCGTTCACGCGGTGGGGCGGGCGGCGGCCCCCGGCCGCGAGCCGCGGATGATCGAGATCACCTGGGGCGAGGCGGGGCGACCCGGGGTCGCCCTCGTCGGCAAGGGCGTCATGTTCGACACCGGAGGCCTCGACCTCAAGCCGTCCTCCGGCATGCGGCTGATGAAGAAGGACATGGGCGGGGCGGCGCACGTCCTGGCCCTGGGCGCCATGGTCATGGAGGCCCGCCTGCCGGTGCGGCTCTCCATCCTGGTCCCGACCGTGGAGAACGCCGTCAGCGGCGACGCCATGCGTCCCGGCGATGTCCTGGCCACGCGCAAGGGCCTGAGCGTCGAGGTCGGGAACACCGACGCCGAGGGCCGCCTGATCCTGGCCGACGCCCTCACCCGGGCCTCGGAGCTGTCTCCCGACCTGACCCTGGACCTGGCCACCCTGACCGGCGCCGCCCGGGTCGCCCTGGGCCCCCAGCTGCCGCCCTTCTTCACGGACGACGAGGACCTCGCCGCCGCCATCGAGGCGGGCGCGCGCAAGGCCGCCGATCCGGTCTGGCGACTGCCGCTCTGGAAGGGGTACCTGCCCTCGCTGGACACCGAGATCGCCGACCTCAAGAACGATCCGGACGCCTGGGCCCAGGCGGGCGCCATGACCGCGGCCCTCTTCCTGCAGAAGTTCGCCCCCGCCGGCGCCTGGGCCCATTTCGACATCTTCGCCTGGAACCCGCGGGCCCAGCCCGGATATCCGGCCGGCGGAGAGGCCCAGGCCATCCGCGGGCTCTTCGCCATGCTGAAGGCCCGCTACGCGTGAAGCCCGACCCCCGCCTCACCCTCGCCCGGCCGGATCTCGCCTCCGGCGACCTCGAGGGCCGCCTCGACGCCAGGCGGTTCGCGCGTCCCCGCCGGATGCAGGTCGCCGTCCCGGCGGCGGCCATCCGCCGCGAACCCCAACCGGACGCAGAGCAGCTGGACCAGGTCCTGCTGGGGGAGCGCTTCGATGTCCTGGAGATCCGTGACGGCTACGCCTGGGGGCAGGCGGCGCGGGACGGATATGTCGGGCATCTGGCCTTCGGCGCCCTGGCCCCGGAGGGCGCGCCGCCGACACACTGGGTCAGGGTTCCCCTGACCTATGGGTTCGAAGCCCCGACCATCAAGTCGCGGCCCACGGGCCCGATCTCCCTGAACAGCCTGGTGACCGTCACGGCCCGGGAGGGACGACTGGTGCAGTGCGACGCGGGCTTCTGGCTCCCGGAGTCCCACCTGTCGCCCCTGGGCGAGGTGGCGGCCGATCCCGTCGAGATCGCAGAGGCGCACCTCGGCGCCGCCTACCTCTGGGGCGGACGGGAGGGATGCGGGATCGACTGCTCCGGCCTCATCCTCCAGTCGCTCCTCGCCTGTGGCCGCGCCTGCCCGCGGGACTCAGACCTGCAGCAGGCCCTTGGCGCGCCCGTGGCGGCGGGGGACCTGAAACGGGGGGATCTGGTCTTCTGGAAGGGTCATGTGGCCATCCTTGTGGACGGCGCCCGGATCATCCACGCCAACGCTCATCACATGGCGGTGGCGCGCGAGCCCCTGAAGGAGGCGATCGAGAGAATTCGCAGTTCGGGCGGCGGTGACCCTACGGCCTACAGGCGACCCCTGACGCGGACCCGACCGGATCCGGCCTGAGCCCGACCGACCGCAGAAATCAGGCCGCGGGCTTGGCGGCTGCTTCCGCCGCAGGAGCAGCGGCATCGGCAGGTGCGGCGGCTTCGGCGGGAGCCGCTGCAGGCGCGGCCGCTGCGGGGTTCGGAGCCGGCAGGGGCAGGGAGCCGCCCTGGGCGCGCAGGTAGGCGATCATGTTGACCCGGTCCTCGGACTTCTTCAGGCCGACGAAGGACATCTTGGTGCCCGGAACATACTTCTGGGGAGCCCTCAGGTACTCGTAGAGGTGAAGGTCATCCCAGACAGGCTGCTTGGCCCCGAACTCGGTCATGGCCGTCGAGTAGGTATAGCCGGCGTGCGTCCCGGGCTTCAGACCGACTACGCCCCACAGGTTGGGACCAATGCCGTTGGCGCCGCCGTTGGCGATGTTGTGGCAGGCTTGGCACTTGGCGAAGACGGCCTCACCGGCCTTCAGGTCGGCGACAGGAAGAACGGTCCCGAAATCAGGAATCACCTCGGCGACCGCCGCCTCGCCGCCGCCTTCAACGGTCGCCTCGATCAGATAGCCAGGCTTCTCAGGCGCCTCGACGTTGAAGAGCCCCGTCGTGACTTCCCTGAGCCCGACGATGGCCAGAGCCGTCGCCAAGCCGGCGCCCGCGATCATGTTGAAGGTCAGATTGCTCATCGTCCCGACACCGAATTTCCCGGGACCGGAGCCCCGCCATCCAAAACCTGAAGGGCCGAATGAGGGGCCCTAGGGACCGGAGAGTTTCCGCCCCGTATTGCGTTGGCGTCTCTTACACGCTACCGGCGCTCGCGCAACCGGGCAGATGGCCCCGCGGCCCAGGTTCATGATTCCAATCCTTCTCATCCCCGCCCGAATGGCTGCGACGCGACTGCCCGGAAAGCCCCTGGCGGACATCGGCGGCCTGCCCATGATCGTGCGGGTGCTGCGCCAGGCGGAGGCCGCCGGCGTCGGGCCCGTCGCCGTGGCGGCCGGTGATGAAGAGATCGTGCAGGCCGTCGAGGCGGCGGGCGGGCGGGCCGTCCTGACGGATCCGGACCTGCCCTCGGGCTCGGACCGGATCCTCGCCGCCCTGCAAGCCCTCGACCCGGAGGGCCGCCACGACGTGGTGATCAATCTCCAGGGCGACATCCCCTTCATCGCCCCGGAGGCGATCCGCGCCTGCGCCGGGCTACTGGCCGCTCAACCGGCGGCGGACATCTCCACGGTGATGGTGGCGGAGGCCGGTCCAGCGGACCGGTCCAACCCCGACATGCCCAAGGTGGTGGCCGCCATGGCGCCGGATCGGCGCTCGGGCAGGGCCCTCTACTTCACCCGCTCCGTCCTTTTTGGCGAGGGTCCGGTCTGGATCCACCACGGGATCTACGGCTACCGGCGCCG
>CANGRP010000078.1 GCA_947456005.1 Caulobacteraceae bacterium | reverse complement strand
GGCCCATTCAGCCAGGGCGGCGGCGACGTCGAGGCGGGCGCAGGCCGCCGCAGCCTCCCGCAGGGGATCGGCGGCGGCGCAGACCAGGTCCCGCCAGGCCTCGAATGCGGCCATCTCGATGGCCAGGGCCCGTTCGCCCGCCTGGGCGATCCGCGCGTCCAGCTCGGCCAGGGCCACCGTCGTGAACCGCATCTGGCTGGCCAGGGTCTGGCGATGGATGAAGGTGGCGTTCAAGGGCGGGCGCAACAGGGGCTCGGCCGCCTTGGCCGTGGCCTCGATGAAATAGCCCAGCACCCCGTTATGCCGGACCTTCAGGGAGACGCCGCTCTGCTCGGCCAGCTCAGCCTCTAGGGACAAGATCACCCGCCGGCTGTCATCACGCAGCCGGCGCGCCTCGTCCAGCTCGGGTCGGACCCCGGGGGCGACAAAACCGCCGTCCCTCGCCTGAACGGGCAGGTCGGGTCCCAGGCCGCCGGAGAGGCTGGCGTGGAGGTCGGCCAGCTCTTGGCGCCGGCCAAGGTCGAGGGCCGCGAGGCTCCCGGCCAGCTCCGGCGGCGGCGGCGCCTCGAGGGGTCCCGCCCCGGCGCCGAAGAGGTCCAGCAGGCCCGCGCCCCCCGAGAGCCCGTCCCGCAGGGTTCCGAGGTCCCGGGGACCGCCCCGCCCAAGGGCCAGGCGCGACAGGGCGCGGGCCATGTCGCCCTGTCCCTTGAGGACCTCGCGCAAGCGCCGGCGAAGGTCCCGCCGCTCCCGCAGCCAGTCGATGGCGTCGAGCCGCGCATTGATCCGGTCCGGGTCCAGCAGGGGGCGGGCGAGGCGTGACGCCAGGAGCCGGGCGCCGGGCGCTGTCACCGTCCTGTCGATGGCCGCCAGCAGGGAGCCCTCACGCCCGCCCGAAAGGCTGCGCTCGATCTCCAGGCTGGCGCGGGTGGCGGGGTCGATGGCCATGACGTCCGCCTCGCCGGCCCGCCGGGGCGGCGCGAGGGACGGGGTGCGGCCGGCCTGGGTGGACTCCAGGTGGGCGGCGATCAGGCCCAGGGCCGAGATCTCGGCGCCGGACAGGACGCCAAAGCCGTCGAGGGTCTCGACGCCGTAAAGTCGCTTCAAGCGGGCCTCGGCGGCCCCCGGTTCGGCGAGAGCCGAAGGCAGGGGCTGGACCAGGCCGCCGGCGGCCTTGAGGGCGGCGCTCACCGCCTCGTCGGCGAACAGCCGGTCCGGGACAAGGATCTCTGAAGGGCCCAGGGCCGCCAGTGCCGAGGCGAGGGCCGCCTTGCCCGGCGCCCAGACCTCCACCTCGCCGGTGGACAGTTCGACGCTGGCGATGGCCGCGGCGCCGGCCCGCACCACCACGGCCGCCAGCCGGTTGGCGCCCCGGGCGTCCAGGAGGCCGTCCTCGGTCAGTGTCCCCGGTGTGACCACCCGCACGATGTCGCGGCGCACGATGGCCTTGGAACCGCGCTTGCGCGCCTCCGCCGGGTCCTCCATCTGCTCGCAGACCGCCACCTTGAAGCCGGACCGGATCAGCTTGGAGAGATAGGCCTCCGCCGCATGAACCGGCACGCCGCACATGGGGATAGGCTCGCCCGCATGCTGGCCCCGGGCCGTCAGGGCGATGCCGAGAGCCGCCGCGGCCTGGCGGGCGTCGTCGAAGAAGAGCTCGTAGAAGTCGCCCATACGGAAGAAGACCAGGGCGTCGGGCTGCCGCGCCTTGGCCTCGAAGAACTGGGCCATGACCGGCGTGGCGCCGGCCGAATCGACCTGGGGCGGGGCGGGAGCGTTCATTTCGGTGGGTAAACTAGCCGCCGGCTGCGACGCCGTCACCCGCGACGGGCCGTAAGGCTGACGTCCCGCCGCGACGCGATGCTCAGTACCGGGCCCTCACCCCCAGGGCGGCGGGCGGCGGCGTGTCCGCCAGGCCCTTCGCCCGCTTCAGCACCCAGTCCACCAGGGTGCCGGAGACGGCGGAGACGCCGGGCTCACCCGGGCGGGCCTGGCCAGCCCGGGAGTCGTCAGCGGCCACGAAGTCGGTGTGGAAGTAGATGGCGGCGCTGATGGCCGGATCGAGGGGGCTGATCGCCCTGGCCTCCGGGGTCTGCCAGGTCCCGGTCTTGTTGACCTCGGTATAGTCCTTCACCCCCGGGAACGGATTGCCCGAGACGCCCTGGGTGAGGCCCTGCCGGGCGACATAGACCGGGACGCCGGCGATGGCGGACTTGTCCACGTCCAGCGTCACCCCGTCGCGATCGACCTTCAGGGTCTTGTAGCGGCCGACGAAACCGGCGTCGAAGTCCCAGCGCTCGGAGGGGTACCAGTTGGAGGCGATCATGTCCGAGGCGTCGATGACCCGCCTGCCGGACTCTGCAAACTTCACGGTCACCGGCCGGATGTTGGAGCGCGTCGGCGCGAAGGCCTGGGCGGTGAGCCAGAGCTCCGCCCGCCCGGCTTCCTTCGGGCCTGTGGCGCCGCCGGGCTCGACCCAGCCATGCACCCGCCCGGGATCCGCCATGGCGCCGCTGGGAACGCACTTGGGCGGCGGGCCGAGGGCGCGCATCGGCCCCGTGGGCGCCGGGGGCGGCGTGCGGTCGCATCGGTCCTCGGTTCCTGGCAGGGGGGTGAAGTCCAGTCGTCCCAGCCCCTGGCCCAGGAACTGGAGGATCTGCATCTGGACCCCTCCGCCAGGGACGGGGTCGGTGTCGAAGCTCGCCCCGGCCCGGGCGAGCCAGGTCAGTCGGACGGATTTCAGGAAGTCGTCGCCGGGGGCGGCGACCATGCCGGCGACCCGAAGGGGAAAGATGGCTTCCGCCGAGGGGTCGGACAGGGCGTAATAGA
The DNA here is from genome assembly GCA_947456005.1 of Caulobacteraceae bacterium. Lineage (GTDB taxonomy): Bacteria > Pseudomonadota > Alphaproteobacteria > Caulobacterales > Caulobacteraceae > Phenylobacterium. Next base: position 7,212 of record CANGRP010000078.1, on the reverse strand, counting down.
TTCCGGTCACCGACTGGGTGGCGGCCGAGGCTGGGCCGGCGATGGCGCCCAGGGGGCCGCTGGCGTCCGTGTAGACCCGGTCCTTCCCGGTGCGAAGGGCTGCGACCCGGGCGAGGTAGGCGTCCAGCTCCGCCGCCGAGGGCTCGGCCTGCACCCCCGCGGAAGGGCCTCCGTCCAGGAAGATCAGGCCCGCCAGGCCCTCAACACCCCGCTGGCCGTCCGGGCGCTTGCGCGCCGCGTAGTTGGCGACGAAGCCGCCGCCCTGGCTGTGCCCGGCCAGGAAGATGTTGCGGGCGCCCGAGCGCTCGCGGATGCGGCTGATCATGGCGTCGACATCGGCGGCGTAGGTCTCGAAACCCCAGTCCGCCATGAAGGCGAGGTCTGTCTGGGTCAGGGGCCTCCACTTCGCCGAGGCGGTCGGAGGTCCCACCTGACCGTTCGGGCCGAGGGAGTCGGCGCCCAGATAGTGGTTCAGGGCGAGGGCCGGGTCGCCCTTGCGCCGGGCTTCCGTCAGGGCCTGGGTCTCAGCGAGGTTGGCGCCCCGCCGCTGCAAGACCCAGACCTCCACCCGGCAGGCCTGGCCCCCGCAGGACTCCTTCGAGACCCGCGAAACCATCTGGCTGGCCAGATAGAGCCAGTGCGGCGGGGTCGAGGAAAAGCCTGGCAGGCCCACGATCACAGCATTGGCCGGGGCGGGGCGGGCCCCGTCGGCGGCGGGGCGGACCCGCAGGAAGCTGGCGGTGTTGAGGGCGGCCGGGGTTCCGGGCGCCTTGCCGCCGGGAAGCTGGATGTACTCGGCCAGGACGTCGGGATAGCCCGGGACCCGGCTGCCGGCGTCACCGCCGGGGAGGGTGCGGGCGGCGGATGCAGCGACGGCGGGCAGCGACCCTGCAAGCAGGAGGGCGGCCAGGCCGGCGGCGGCGAACCGGTATGCAGTGGATCGCATGGTTTCCTCCTGGTCCCGGGTCTGTCCGGGGTCGGTGGAAACCTTATGACGAACCGAATTCAAGCGCATCCACATCCGGCAGGCGCCGTGCCCTTTGGGGAGGGGCGCAGACGCCCCCCAAAGGGGCGGCTTTCGGCAGAGCCGGCTGAAGGGGTCAACGGCCCCTCAGCAGACCCCCTCCGGCCCGCTGCGCGGTCCACCTCCCCCTGATGGGGAGGAATTAGAGGGTAATTGCCCCCCAAGGGGGAGCTCCCGGCGAAGCCGGGTGAGGGGGTCAAGGGCTTCGACGCCGCATCATTCAGGAGATCGGGACAGGGCCCGCCGTCAGCCGCCGGTGACGTCTTCCCAGAACTTCTTGGCCTTGTTCAGGAAGCCGCTCGACTCAGGATGCTGCTGCTCGCCGCAGAGGTCGGCGAACTCCTGCATCAACGCCTTCTGTCGGGCGTTGAGCCGGGTCGGTGTCTCCACGAAGAGCTCGACCACCAGGTCGCCGCGTTCGCGGCTGCGCAGGGAGGGCATGCCGCGCCCGCGGATCCGGACGGTGCGGCCGGTCTGGGCGCCCTCCGGCACCTTCACCGTCAGGCGGTTGTCCGCGCCCTCCTCCGTCGAGCCGCCCGAGAGGCAGGGGGCCTCGATCTCGCCGCCGAGCACGGCGGTGGTCATGGGCACGGGCACGGTGCAGAGCAGGTCCAGGCCGTCGCGCTCGAAGAGGTCGTGGGGCCGGACGGAGATGAAGATGTAGAGGTCGCCCCTGGGCCCGCCCCGGGCGCCGCCATCCCCCTCGCCCGCCAGGCGGATCCGGGCGCCGTCGTCCACGCCGGCGGGGATCCGGACCTGCAGCGTCCGGTTCCGGCGCACCTGACCATGTCCCCGGCAGGACGTGCAGGGATCGCTGATGATGCGGCCTTCGCCGCCGCATCGCGGACAGGTGCGCTCGATGGCGAAGAAGCCCTGGGAAGCACGGACCCGGCCGGCGCCGCCGCAGGTCGGGCAGGTCGTGGCGCTGGTTCCCGGCTTGGCGCCGCTGCCGTCGCAGGCCTCACAGGTCATGGCCGTGGCCGCGGTGATCTCGACCTCGGAGCCGGCGTAGGCCTGCTCGAGGGTGATCTCCAGGTCGTAGCGGAGGTCCTGACCCCGCGCCGGGCCGCTGCGCCTCTGGCCGCCGCCGAACATGTCGCCGAAGGCCGAACCGAAGACCTCCGAGAAGATGTCGTTGATGTCGGTGAAGCCAGCTCCGCCGCCGCCCTGGCCGCCGTTGACGCCGGCATGGCCGAACTGGTCGTAGGCGGCCCGCTTCTTCGGGTCCGAAAGGACCGAATAGGCCTCGTTGATCTCCTTGAAGCGGGTGGAGGCTTCTTCCGAACCGCCATTGCGGTCGGGATGGTGCTCCATGGCCAGCTTGCGGAAGGCCGACTTGAGGGCGGCCTCGTCGCTGCCGCGGGGGACGCCCAGGATTTCATAATAGTCGCGCATGAGGCGTCAGGCGTTCCGATGCGTCTTTCCGAAAGGACGCCCGCCCCGCCTCAGGGCGAGGCAGGGCCGGGTCCCGGACAGGTTCAGGCCTTCTTGCCGTCTTCGGTGACTTCCTCGAACTCGGCGTCGACCACGTCGTCCGAACCGCCCGGGGTGGCGTCGCCCTCCCCGGACTGCTGGGCCGCATACATGGCCTCGCCAAGCTTCATGGAGGCCTGGGCCAGGGCCTGGGTCTTGGTGGTGATGGCGTCGGCGTCAGCGCCATCCAGCACAGACTTGAGGTCCTCGATGGCGGAGGTAATGGCCGACTTCTCGGCCTCACCGACCTTGTCGCCATGCTCGCCCAGGGCCTTCTCCGTGGAGTGGATCAGGGCCTCGGCCTGGTTGCGGGCATCGACCACCGCCTTTCGCTTCTCATCCTCGGCCCTGTTGGCCTCGGCCTCGCGCACCATGGCGTCGATGTCGGCGTCCGACAGGCCGCCATTGGCCTGGATCCGGATCGACTGTTCCTTGCTGGTCGCCTTGTCCCGGGCGGAGACGTTGACGATCCCGTTGGCGTCGATGTCGAAGGTCACCTCGACCTGCGGCACGCCGCGCGGCGCGGGCGGGAGGCCGACCAGGTCGAACTGGCCCAGCATCTTGTTGTCCGCCGCCATGGGACGCTCGCCCTGGAAGACCCGGATGGTCACCGCCGACTGGTTGTCGTCGGCGGTCGAGAAGGTCTGCGAGCGCTTGGTCGGGATGGTGGTGTTGCGCTCGATCAGCGGGGTGAAGACGCCGCCCAGGGTCTCGATGCCCAGGGTCAGGGGCGTGACGTCCAGCAGGAGGACGTCCTTGACGTCGCCCTGCAGGACCCCGGCCTGGATGGCGGCGCCCAGGGCCACCACCTCGTCGGGGTTTACGCCGGTATGCGGCTCACGGCCGAAGAAGGCCTTCACCGTCTCGACCACCGTTGGCATGCGGGTCATGCCGCCGACCAGGATCACCTCGTCGATGTCGGTCTTCTTCAGGCCCGCGTCCTTCAGGGCCTGCTCGCAGGGGCCGAGGGTCTTGGACACCAGGTCCTCCACCAGGGCCTCGAGCTTGGCGCGCGAGAGCTTGATGTTGAGGTGCAGGGGGCCGGAGGCGTTCATCGAGATGAAGGGCAGGTTCACCTCGTACTGGGCCGTGAAGGACAGCTCCTTCTTGGCCTTCTCGCCCTCTTCCTTCAGGCGCTGCAGGGCCAGCTTGTCGTTGCGAAGGTCGACGCCGGTCTCCTTCTTGAACTCCTCGGCCAGGAAGTCGACCACACGCAGGTCGAAGTCCTCGCCGCCCAGGAAGGTGTCGCCGTTGGTCGCCTTCACTTCGAAGACGCCGTCGCCGATCTCCAGGACGGAGACGTCGAAGGTGCCGCCGCCGAGGTCATAGACCACGATCTTCTTGCCGTCGTTCTTCTCCAGGCCATAGGCGAGGGCCGCGGCGGTGGGCTCGTTGATGATCCGCAGGACCTCAAGTCCGGCGATCTTGCCGGCGTCCTTGGTGGCCTGGCGCTGGGCGTCGTTGAAGTAGGCCGGGACGGTGATCACCGCCTTGTCGACCTTCTCGCCAAGGTGCTGCTCGGCGGCTTCCTTCATCTTCTGGAGGATGAAGGCGGAGACCTGCTGCGGGGAATAGTCCTTGTCCTGGGCCTTGACCCAGGCGTCGCCGGTGGGCCCGCGGACAATGTCATAGGGCACCATGCCCTTGTCCTTCTCCACCAGCGGATCGTTGTAGTTCCGTCCGATCAGACGCTTGATGGCGAAGAGGGTGTTGGCGGGATTGGTCACCGCCTGGCGCTTGGCCGGCTGGCCGACGAGGCGCTCGCCGTCCTCGAGGAAGGCCACCACAGAAGGGGTCGTGCGAACGCCCTCCGCATTCTCGATCACCTTCGGCGTCTTGCCGTCCATGATCGCAACGCAGGAATTGGTCGTCCCGAGGTCGATACCGATGATCTTGCTCATGATGAGTCTCAAACGCTCCGAGTTGGCGGACCGCGCCTGAGGAGCCTCGTCGCCAAGCACCCCTCGTTCCTGCGGCCCCCTTGAACAGTTCAGGGTCGCCGGCGGGTCTTTTCGGAACCACGCCGTCGTCGTGCGATATGGTGCGGAACCGCCGCTCTGCAAGGGCAAAGCCCCTAAACGGAGAAGGGCTTTAGGTCCTCGCCGAAGGGGGTTCCGGACAGCAGGTCGGCGTAGCGCTCCACGGCCAGGGGTGCAACGCCGTTTCGCGCGGCGAGGAAGGCGTCCTGCACCATCATGGCCTGTTGCTCGATGTTGAGGTCCACGAACGGCGTCCCCCCGGCGGCGATGTAGTCATAGGCGGCGGGCCCATCTCCCGCCCGCAGCTTGGCGAGAAGCAGGTTCACCCCCGTCTGCGCCTGCCAGACATGGGTCAACTCGTGCACCAGGATGGCCTGGAGCGACAAGTCCGCGCGGCTGAAGTCCCTCATCGCCGACCGCGCGGGCCAGGCGATCAGGGAGGCGCCGGCCACGAAGGCGCGCGGCCAGGCCGGCAGGGCGAGGATCCTCACGCGTCCTGCGGACAGGGCGCGCCCGAACACGCCCTTCGCCAGGGCGATCTCGCCCTCCGTGAGGCGGCGCAAGGCGCCCGGTCGCATGGGGTCGCAGCTCATGGACGAAGGATACCCTCCTGCTTGGACGGATCGGAAGTCGGCATATCGTCCAATGCGGCGGGGGGGCTTTGACAGTCGGCCCCGGGATCGCCAAATGAGCCCGGGCCGGCGGTGACCGGCGAGGGAGGCTGGAACCATGAAGACCCTGACCCGACCTGAAGGGACGAACCCCGGGGATCTTGACCTGACCCGCCGGCGTCTGGCCCTCGCCGCTCTTGGCGGATACGCCCTCTTCGCCTACTCGGCCGAGGCCCAGACCATCACGACGGACGCCTCAGGCCTCATCGCCGGGGATGTGGAGGTCGATGTCGGGGATCGCATGGCGCCCGCCTACATGGCGCGGCCGGACGCCCGAGGCCGGTTCCCCGCCGTCCTGGTCATCTCTGAGGTCTTCGGCATTCACGAGTACATCCGGGACATCTGCCGGCGTCTCGCGCGCCTCGGCTACGTGGCCATCGCCCCGGACCTCTTCGTTCGCTCCGGCGATCCGTCGAAGACAAATGATTTCAACCAGATACGCCGTATTGTCAGCGCCGCCACCGACAAGCAGATCTTCAACGACCTGTCGGGGACCGTTCGGTTCCTGAAGGCCCAGCCCTTTGTCGACAGGGCCCGGTTGGCGGTGACCGGCTTCTGCTGGGGAGGAGCCATTGTCTGGCTGGCCTGCCAGCGCATGCCCGACTTCCGCGCCGGGGCCGCCTGGTACGGACGCCTGACCGGACCCAAGCCGGGGGAGTTCCTCGGTGAGCCGAACCGGCCCTGGCCCCTCCAGGGCGTCGCCCAGCTCCGCGCCCCGGTGATCGGGCTCTACGCCGGCAAGGACCAGGGCATCCCCCTCGCCGACGTCGAGGCCATGCGCAGCGCCCTTGTCGCCGCCCGCAAGACCGGCAGCCAGATCGTGGTCTATCCGGACAGCCAGCATGGCTTCCACGCCGACTACCGCACCAGCTACGATCCCGCGGCAGCCCGAGACGCCTGGGACCGCATGCTGGCCCACTTCGCCGCGAACGGGGTCAAGCCCCGGCCCTTCTAGGCGGACCCAGGCGGCGGGGCCTGGCGCCCGGTGGACCCGGGGGAGATCTTCCCGCCCGCCGTTTCCAATCCCGCCGCCGGCTCCCTATCTTCCGGACCACAGAGCTCGCCTTAACGGAACCGGCCCATGATCGACCTTCGTTCCTTTGACACCCTCGGCGGCGCCGACCATGGCTGGCTGAACGCCAGGCACCATTTCTCTTTCTCGGGCTATCAGGACCCGGCCCGCATGAACTGGGGCGCCCTGCGGGTCTGGAACGACGACGTCATCCAGCCGAAGACGGGGTTCCCGCCCCATCCCCACCAGGACATGGAGATCATCACCTATGTCCTGGAAGGCGCCATCAGCCACCAGGACAGCCTGGGCAACGAGGGCCGCACGGCGGCCGGAGACGTCCAGGTGATGAGCGCAGGTTCGGGCATCCGGCACGCCGAATACAATCTGGAGGCCGAAGTCACCCGCCTGTTCCAGATCTGGATCCTGCCCGCCCAGTCCGGCGGCGCGCCGTCCTGGGGCGCCCGTCCCTTCCCGAAGGGCGACCGTGCGGGTCGCTTCGTACCCCTGGCTTCGGGAGTTCCGGGCGATGAAGAGGCTCTGCCGATCCGCACGCCGGGGCGCGTGCTGGGCGCCACCCTGCGCTCCGGCGAGACTCTGGACTACGACCTTGCGCCAGGCCGGCGCGCCTATCTCGTGCCGGCCCGTGGGTCGGTGGCGGTGAACGGTGTGACGGTCGGGACCCGGGACGGGGCGGCCATCGCCGACGAGCCCCGCCTCCGCATCACGGCCCTGGAGGACGCCGAACTGGTGATGGTCGATACGGCCTGAGCCCGCGGGACTACCGCCCCCAGTCCCGAGCCAGGAGATCGAGCAGACGGACCCCAAAGCCAGCCGATCCTGCGGGCTTGACGGCGTTTGCCGCGCCATAGGCGACGCCGGCGATGTCGAGGTGGGCCCAGGGAGTGTCCCGGGAGACGAACTCGCCGATGAACCAGGCCCCGGTTCCGGCGCCCGCTCCACCGTCTCCGGTGTTCTTGATGTCAGCGATGGTGGAGGCCGTATCCTTCGCATAGCTGGGATGGAGCGGCAGCTTCCACAGGCCCTCGCCCGTCT
>CANGRP010000077.1 GCA_947456005.1 Caulobacteraceae bacterium | reverse complement strand
GCGCGCCTGGACCCGGTCGCCTTGGCCAGCCTCCCCATGCGCCACGGGCGCCAATAGCGCTTGCAAGTCCCCCGCAATAGGGCGTGAAAGGGAATGAGGGCGCCGTCCGGCTATGTCGCACCTGGGCGTGCGCCCGCCGATACGCCGTCAGGGTCAGGGGGACTCCATGCGCAGTTTCGACGCCGATCCGGCCCATGTCGGCCCGGGTCCTCAGGGGCAGAGGGCGCACCGGCGTCACATCGACCACTCCGCCCGGCTGGAGCGCCGGCTGCACGCGGTGCGGCCGGGGGTCTGGACCCTGGTGGGCAATGGCCTGTCCAACCAGACCTTCCTCGAGGGGCCGGAGGGCCTGATCGCCATCGACACGGGCGAGAGCGTGGAGGAGATGCGCACGGCCCTGGCCGAGGTGCGGGCCCACACCTCCGCGCCCCTGGCGGCGGTGCTCTACAGCCACTTCCACTACATCGGCGGCACGAAGGCGGCCCTGGACGAGGCCGGCGGGCGCGACCTGCCGATCCTGGGGCATGAGCGCATCCCCCTGAACCTGGCCCGAACCTCGGGCGAGATCGGCCCGGCCTATTCCCGGGGCCTGATCCATCAGTTCGGCCTGCGCCTTCCGCCCGAAGGGCCCGACGCCCTGGTCAATGAGGGCCTGGGCCTGCACTTCCGTAATCCCGAGCACGCGCCCTTCACCCCGGGGTACGTTCCGCCTACGGAGTTCTTCCGGGGCGGTGAGCGGCTGACCCTGGCGGGGCTGGCGGTGGAGATCCACCACGCCCCCTCCGACGCCGACGACAGCGTCACCTTCTGGTTCCCCGAGCTTGGAACCTGCGTCCAGAACCTCGTCTGGCCGACCCTGTTCAACGTCTTCGCCATCCGCGGCGAGGAATACCGCGACCCCCAGGTCCTGCTGGCCGGGATCGACCACATCCTGTCCCTTGGGGCGGCGCACCTGGTGGGCGCCCATGGCCCGCCGATCTCCGGCGCCGCCGAGATCGCCGCCCGGGTGACGCGCTATCGCGACTCGATCCAGTTCCTCTGGGACCAGACCGTGCGCGGCCTGAACCGGGGCCTGACCGCCGACGCCCTGGCCCACCTGGTGAAGCTGCCGGCGGCCTGCGACGACGACTACCTGACCAGCGAGTTCTACGGCGTCGCCGAGCACCACGTGCGCCAGATCGCCGCCGGCCTGCGCGGCTGGTTCGACGGCGAGCCGGGCAAGCTCTTCGTCCTGCCTCCGGCAGAGCGGGCGCGGCGCCTCGTCGAGGGCTTCGGCGGGGCGGCGGCCGTGCGCGCCCAGGTGACGGCGGCCAAGGGGTCGGGTGACCTGCGCTGGGCTCTTGAGCTGGCCTCCTGGCTGGTCGGGCGGGCGGAGGCGGAGGCCGGCGACCGGGCCCTGCTGGCGGGGGTCCTGCGCGCCATCGCCCAGGGGACGTCGGCGGCCAACATCCGCAACTGGTGCCTGACCCGGGCCCTGGAGCTGGAGGGCGCCCTCGACCTGTCACGGGTGGCCGAGCACCGGCTGCGCCCGGCCCATCTGGCGGCGCGCCCGCCGCGGGAGGCCCTGCACCTCTTGAGGGTCATGATCGACCCCGACCGGGCCGAGGGGATCGATCATCATGTCCGCTTCGACTTCCCGGACGCGGCGCCCGCCGGCCTGCACGTGCGCAATGGCGTCAGCGTCGCCACGGACGGGGCGGGCGCGGGCGCCTCGGTCGCCGTGACCTGGGTGGACCTCATCAAGGCGCTGTGTGGCCAGACCCGCCTGTCCGAGCTGGAGGCCTCGGGCGCGGCCCGACTTTCCGGCGATGCGGCCCTGACCCGCCGCGCCCTGGCGGCCTTCGACCTTCCGGGCCTGGGGCGCTGAGATGCACCGTCGCCTGATGGCCTTTCTTCTTGCCGGGGCCGCCCTCGGCAGCGCCGCCGGTCCCGCCCTGGCCGACCCCTGCCGCGCCGTGCCCCAGAAGGGGCCCATGCCGGCCAGCCTTGCCAGGGGCGAGCGTTTTTCGGGCCCGGTGGTGCATATCGCCGATGGCGACTCCCTCTGCGTGGCCGTGGGTCCGCGCCGGGGCGCTGACTGGGTGGAGGTCCGCCTCGCCGACTTCCACGCCCCCGAGCTGAAGGCGCCTGGCGGGCGCGAGGCCCGCGACGCCCTGAAGGGCATCACCGGGGGGCGTCGGGTGGACTGTGTCTCCCGGGGCCGGACCTGGGACAGGGTCGCCGCCGACTGCCGGCTGGGCGACCTGTCCCTCGGCGACAGGATGCGGGCCGCCGGGGTGTCCGAATGCGGGCGGGGCCGGGGTGAGGCCGCGCGGCGTCGCTGATGACCCCCGGGTCAGCGCTTCCGCGGCGTCTTCGGTCGGGGTGCGGCCAGGGCGTGGGCGGCCTTGAGCGCCGACACGAGCGTGGCCTCGTCGACGACTCCCAGATCGCACCGCGTGGCGCCCATACGACCCCAGCCACCCGGGACGGGAGCGAAAGCCAGCGGAACCTGCTCACAGAAGAAGTCGCGCAGGTCCGGGTCGAACATCAGATTGATGTCGGCGCCGTCGCCGGCGAGCGTGGCGAAGGTCTTGCGCGGCGTCCGGAGCGCCGTCCGATCAAAGTGCGGGCGCTCTGAGGCGCCCTCCAGGCCGAGGGCGAGTTCCTTCGCGCGGGCGGGTGTCACGGCCATGATTCCGAGCCTAGCATGGCGCGGGGGCTGAACGTAGGCCTGGACCCCCGCGGCTGCGGCGGGCTTCGACGTCCTCGATTTCACGCCGGAGGATCCGGACTTCGGGGGGCGTTCTGTCTGGCTGGCCCGACGGCGGCTTGGCTGAGGGCTCTTCAGGGTCCATATCGGAGGCGACAGCCAGGGAGGGACCCATGCGGGCCGACGCGGAATTCGACATCATCGTCTATGGCGCCACCGGATTCACCGGCCGCCTCGTGGCCGAGCACCTGGTCCGCACACAGCCGCCCGGGGGCGAGGTCTCCTGGGCCATGGCCGGCCGTTCGGCGGACAAGCTGGCCGAGGTCCGCGACCTGATCGGCGCCCCTGCCTCCACCCCGCTGGTGGTCTGCGACGCCGCTGACGCGGCCCAGCTGAAGGCCATGGTCCGCCGGGCCAAGGTCATCGTGACCACCGTCGGGCCCTACCAGCTCTATGGCTCGGACCTGGTCGCCGCCTGTGTCGAGGCCGGGACCGACTATGTGGACCTGTGCGGCGAGTCCAACTGGATGGCCGAGATGGTCGCCGCCCACCACGAGGCCGCCCAGGCCTCCGGCGCGCGGATTCTCTTCTCCTGCGGCTTTGACTCCATCCCCTTCGAGCTCGGCGTCCTGTTCGCCGAAGAGACGGCCAAGCGCCGTCTTGGCGGGCCGGTCCCGCGGGTGAAGGGCCGGGTGCGCAACATGCGGGGCGGCCTGTCCGGCGGCACCGCGGCCAGCGGCGCGGCCACCATGGACGCCATCCGCCGCAACCCCGCCCTGTTCCAGTTGATGATCAACCCCTTCGCCCTGACCCCCGGCTTCACCGGCCCGGCCCAGCCGTCAGGCAACGAGACGGCCTTCGACGAGGATGTCGGCGCCGAGGTCGGCCCCTTCATGATGGCCGCCATCAACACCAAGAACGTCCACCGCTCGAACTTCCTGCAGGGCCATCCCTGGGGGACGGACTTCGCCTATGACGAGATGTCCGTTACGGCGCCCGGCTCCAGCACCTCCTTTACGGACCTGGGCGGCGCCGGCGCACCGAAGCCGGGCGAGGGCCCGAGCCTGGAGGAGCGCGAGAACGGCTTCTACGACATCCTGTTCGTGGGCATCGCCGCCGACGGCCGCAAGGTGCGGGTCTCGGTCAAGGGCGACCGCGACCCCGGCTATGGCTCGACCTCCAAGATGATGGCCGAGACGGCGATCCAGCTGATCCGGACCCCCGCCACGCCCGGAGGGGTCTGGACCCCTGGCGCGGCCCTGGGCCTGCCCCTGGTCGAGCGACTGCAGGCCCGGGCCGGGCTGACCTTTACAGACGAGACCGCCTAACCCGAGCTTTTCGGCTTCATCCGGCCGTCCTCGGGCCTCTGGATCCGGGGTCCGAGGTTCTCGATCACCGCGCGGGCGTCGAAGGTCTCGGTGTCGCCCGCCGGCTTCGGCCCCTTGCCCAGGACAATCTCCGCCGAAGCGGTGAACCTTTCTATGGTGGAGACATCTGTCGGCGCCCGGTCGAAGGGTCCATCCAGCCAGGGGTCATAGAACCGCCAGCCGTAGGGCCCGTAGTACCGCCAGTAAGGACGCCAGTGGGGCAGTGAGGCGGGGTTGGGCTCGACCCGGGTCGTGGTCTTGCGGTCGGTGTCCCGGCTGACCAGGGTGAAGGTGTCGTAGCCGTTGGCCAGGGTGAGCTCGGCCGCCCGGTAGGCCAGGTACAGCTCCACCGTCTCGCGCGAGGTGAGGCTGTTGCCGGTGAAGGTCACCCGGTAGCGGCCGGGCTCAATCCTGACGTCGGAATAGCCGCCGCGCCCCGAGGCGCCCTCCAGGAGAGGCTGGTAGGGCGTGGCGGTGGTGCAAGCGGCGAGGCCCGCCGCGGCGGCGAGGCTGGCGATGAGGGCGAGTCTCTTCAGGCGCATCGCGGACTCCAGCAGAAGATGGAAAAAGCCTGGAGCCAATCTCCGGCGAAAGTGTGGCCAAGGCTCACCCGAGCATGACCAGGACCGCCTTGCCCAGGGCGCCGAACAGCAGGACCGCCGTGGCGACCAGCTGGACCATGAAGCCGAGCTCGCGCTTATCGGCGGCGGCCGAGTAGCCCAGGGCGTAGAGGACGCGACCGACGATCCAGACCAGACCGAGGATCGCCGCCGGCAGGTCGCCCCAGTAATGGGCGAAGAGCCAGAGAGAGCCCAGGAAGATGGGCAGCCATTCCAGGGTGTTGCCCTGCACGCGCAGGTAGCGCTCCAGCATGGGGTCGCCGGACATGGCGGGCGCGTCGATGCCCGAGGTGCGTCGGGCGGCGCCCACCCGGACCCCCATCCAGACATAGGCCAGGAGGGCGAGGAGGGTGACGATGGCGGTGGCGTGCGGGAAGCTCATGGGATTTCCTCCGGTTTCCCGGAAGGTGACAGGTTCCGCCCCGGGAGGGAACTACCCCCGGATCCGGCGGTCCCGGCGGGCCTGGACCCGAAGGCGCAGGGCGTTGAGCTTGATGAAGCCCGCGGCGTCTCGGTGGTCGTAGGCCACGGCGCCCTCCTCGAAGGTGACGAGGTCCTGATCGTAGAGAGACCAGGGGCTCGTCCGGCCGATCACCGAGACATTGCCTTTGTAGAGCTTGACCCGGACCTGGCCGGTCACGTGCCTCTGCGACAGGTCTATGGCCGCCTGCAGCATTTCGCGCTCAGGGGAGAACCAGAACCCGTTGTAGATCAGGCTGGCGTAACGAGGCATCAGCTCGTCCTTCAGGTGCGCAGAGCCCCGGTCGAGGGTGATGGACTCCATGCCCCTGTGGGCGGCCAGCAGGATGGTTCCGCCCGGAGTCTCGTAGACGCCGCGGGACTTCATGCCGACAAAGCGGTTCTCCACCAGGTCCAGGCGGCCGATCCCGTTGTCGTGGCCCAGCTGGTTCAGCCGGGTCAGCAGGGTGGCGGGGCTCATCCGCACGCCGTCGATGGCCACGGGGTCGCCGCCCTCGAAGTCCATGGTGATGATTGTCGGCTCATCCGGCGCCGCCTCGGGCGAGATGGTGCGCATGTGCACGAACTCCGGCGCTTCCACGGCCGGATCCTCCAGCACCTTGCCCTCCGAGGAGGAGTGCAGGAGGTTGGCGTCGACGCTGAAGGGCGCCTCGCCGCGCTTGTCCTTGGTGATCTGGATCTGGTGCTTCTCGGCGAAGTCCAGCAGGGACTCGCGGGACTTGAAGTCCCACTCCCGCCAGGGGGCGATGACGTGGATGTCCGGCTCCAGGGCGTAGTAGCCCAGCTCGAAGCGGACCTGGTCGTTGCCCTTGCCCGTGGCGCCGTGGCTGACGGCGTCGGCGCCGGTCTGGCGGGCGATGTCGATCTGCTTCTTGGCGATCAGCGGCCGGGCGATGGAGGTGCCGAGCAGGTACTGGCCCTCGTAGACCGTATTGGCCCGGAACATGGGGAAGACGTAGTCGCGGACGAATTCCTCGCGCACGTCCTCGATGAAGATGTTCTCGGGCTTCACCCCTGCAGCCAGGGCCTTGGCCCGCGCCGGCTCGATCTCTTCGCCCTGGCCCAGGTCGGCGGTGAAGGTCACGACCTCCGCGCCGTATTCGGTCTGCAGCCACTTCAGGATGATGGATGTGTCGAGGCCGCCGGAGTAGGCGAGGACGACTTTCTTGATGCCATGCTTGCTCATGCACACAAGTCTAGGCCAGGAATTGCGAAATTTGATTGCGAAGATGCCATATCGGAGTAGCAGATTGGCATATAGTTCCATCAGAACGAGAACATGACCAACAATCTGCCAGTCCGGCTGGACGCCATAGATCGCCGCATCCTCCGCGCCCTGCAGAGGGACGGGCGGATCCAGAACAATGAGCTGGCGGCGGAGGTCGGGCTGTCGCCTTCACCCTGCCTGAGGCGGGTGCGCCTGTTGGAGGAGGCGGGGGTGATCGAACGCTACGTGGCGGTCCTAGACGGGGCCCGGATCGGCGTTGGCCTGACGGTCTTCGCCCGGGTCTGGTTCAAGACCCAGGACGCCGAGCAGACCCAGAAATTCGCGGAAATCGTCCGGCAGTTTCCCGAGGTCGTCGAGTGCTACCTGACCACCGGCGACTGCGACGCCCTGCTGCGGATCGTGACGGCGGACCTGAACACCTACTGGCGGTTCCAGGCCGATCACCTGACCCGGATTCCCAGCGTCCAGAGCGTCAAGACTGACGTGCCGATGGAAACCCTCAAGCGCAGCTTCGAACTGCCGATTCCCTGAATCCCCCGCAGTCCGGGCCCCGGCGCGCCGCCGTATCGGCAGGTCAGACGGTGACCTGGGCGCCCATCTCGACGACGCGGCCGGGCGGGATCCGGAAGAAGTCCGTCGGGTTGGCGGCGTTGCGCATCAGGAAGATGAACAGCTTGTCCTGCCAGAGCGGCATGCCCGAGCTGGCCGAGGGCACCACTGAGCGCCGGCCCAGGAAGAAGCTGGTGGCCATGATGTCGAGCTTCAGCCCCTGCTGGCGACAGAGGGTGAGGGCCTTGGGGATGTTCGGGCTCTCCATGAAGCCATAGGACACGGTCAGCTTCTTGAAGTCGTCGTTGAACGGGTCGATCCGGATACGGTCCTCGTCGCGGACCCGGGGGGTCTGGGCGGTGATCACCGTCAGGATGATGTTGCGCTCATGCAGCACCTTGTTGTGCTTCAGGTTGTGCATCAGGGCGACCGGGGCGACGTCGGGGTCGGAGGTCAGGAAGATGGCGGAGCCAGGGGCCCGGTGGGGCGGCCGGGCCTGCAACATGTCGGACAGTTCGGTGAGGGCCACCGAGTCCTGGCGGGTCTTCTCCGAGAGAATCCGCGTGCCGCGGCTCCAGGTCCACATGATCACCACCATCAGTGCGCCCGCCATCAGGGGCAGCCAGGCGCCCTGGGCCAGCTTGAGAAGGTTGGAGGACATGAAGACCAGGTCGAGGGCCCCGAAGCCGGCCGTCGCGAGGACGGCGACCCAGAGGGGCTTCTTCCACAGGTAACGGATGATGACGAAGAAGAGCAGGGTGTCGACAAACATCGAGCCGGTGACCGCGATCCCGTAGGCGGCGGCGAGGTTGGACGAGGTCTGGAAGGTCAGGAGAAGGAGGATCACGCCGACCATCAGGAAGGTGTTCACCTGGGGCACGTAGATCTGGCCCGCCTGTGTCTCCGACGTCCGCCGGATATCGATCCGCGGCAGGAGTCCCAGCTGGACCGCCTGCTGCGTGACGGAGAACGCCCCTGAGATCACCGCCTGGCTCGCGATCACGCTGGCTGCAGCGGCCATCAGCAGGACCGGCCAGTAGACAAGGGTCGGGACCATGCCGAAGAAGGGGTTGTCCCGCATTTCCGGCCGATCCAGCACCATGGCGCCCTGGCCGAGATAGTTGAGGACCAGGGCGGGCAGGACGATGGCCAGCCATCCCGCCCGGATGGGAGCCTTCCCGAAGTGACCCATGTCCGCGTAGAGCGCCTCCGCGCCCGTCACGGCGAGGAAGACGCTGCCGAGGATCACGAACCCGACGAAGCCGTTGTCCATCAGGAAGATCACCCCGTAGTGGGGCAGAAGGCCCCGGAGCACGGAGGGGCTGTCAAAGATGTGATAGACCCCGAGCGCCCCGAGGATCACGAACCAGGCCAGGGTGATCGGTCCGAAGGCCTTGGCGATGGTGGCCGTCCCCCGGGACTGCACCAGGAACAGTACGATCAGGATCGCCGCCGCTATGGGCAGGACAAGCCCCCCGAGCTCCGGGCTTACGCCCGGGGCGTCCCTGAGCCCCTCCACGGCGCCCAGGACAGAGATCGCGGGGGTGATCACGCTGTCCCCGTAGAAGAGGGCCGCCCCGGCCATGCCGAGCAGGAGCACGGTTCCGGACCGGCGCTTGAGGGCGCGTTGCGCCAGGGCCATCAGGGCCAGGGTCCCGCCCTCGCCCTTGTTGTCGGCCCTCATGATCAGGGCGACGTACTTCAGCGTCACCACGAGGATGAGGGCCCAGGTGATGAGCGAAACGACGCCCAGCACGGAGAGTTCCGCGGACACGTCGGCCCGGGAGTGGGCGAGCGCCTCGCGCATGGCGTAGAGGGGACTGGTGCCGATGTCTCCGAAGACCACCCCGAGGGCGCCCAGGGTGAGGGCGGCCAGCCCCTCGGGCCGTCCTCCATGCGGGTCTCCACCCCCGGTGTGAGGGCCGCCGGTTGACTCGGCTGCATCCGCCATGACTGTCCCCGAAGGATCTGCGTCCCGCCCAGAGGGCCCCATGCCGGCGGACGCGGGGGGCGCGATACACCCTTTCCCCGGCGGGTTCAATGCGCCGGAGCGGACCGGTCTACGGTGACGGCGGTCTTGCGTCGTCGCCCGGGAACCGCCAAATCAGACACATGTTCATCCAGACAGAAAACACGCCCAATCCTCAGGTCCTGAAGTTCCTCCCCGGCCGCACCGTGATGGAGGCCGGTTCGCAGGATTTCCGGGCGCCTGAAGAGGCGGAGGCCTCGCCCCTCGCCTCGGAGATCTTTGGCCTCGACGGGGTGAACCGCGTCTTCTTCGGCGCCGACTTCATCACTGTGGGCAAGGCCGCGTCCGCGGACTGGGATCACCTCAAGGCGCCGGTCCTGGCGGCCATCATGGACCACTTCACCTCCGGTCGGCCGCTGTTCGACGGCGCCGGCGCGGCGGCGGCGGATGAGGCCGTCTACGAGGGCGACACCGCCCAGGTGGTCGCCGAGATCCGCGAACTCCTGGATACCCGGATCCGCCCCGCGGTCGCCCGTGACGGCGGCGACATCCTGTTTGACCGATTCGAGCCGGACAGCGGGACGGTCTGGCTGCACATGCGCGGCGCCTGCGCCGGTTGCCCGTCGTCCTCCGCCACCCTCAAGTCGGGTGTGGAGAACATGCTCAAGCACTATGTGCCTGAGGTCACGCGGGTCGAGCAGACCCTCTAGGCCTGCGTGCGGGTCCTCGCCCTCGACACCTGCCTGTCCGCCTGCTCCGTCGCCGTCCTTGATGGCGAGCGGACCCTGGCCTGGGCCTCCGAGCCCATGGAGAGGGGCCATCAGGAGCGGCTCGCCCCCCTGACCCGGGAGGTGATGGAGCGAGCGGGCCTGGCCTTTTCCGACCTGGACCGGATCGCCGTCACCCTCGGGCCAGGCTCCTTCACGGGACTTCGCGTCGGCCTGGCCTTCGCCAAGGGCCTTGGCCTGGCCCTGGACCGCCCCGTGATCGGCCTGGGTTGCCTGGAGGTCCTGGCCGCGCCCTATGCGGCCGCCCCCGGCCGGACGCTCGCCCTCCTGCCCGGACGGGGCGATGCGGTCTGCCGGCAGGTCTTCGAAGGCGGGCTCGCCCTCGGTCCGCCGGTTCTCGGCGAGGTCGCCGACCTCGGGGCCCTGGACCCGGTGGCGCGCATCGTCGGCGCCCCGCACCTGGCGGG
>CANGRP010000076.1 GCA_947456005.1 Caulobacteraceae bacterium | reverse complement strand
GCGGGCAAGGCGCGGAATGACCGGATGATCGTGGGGGCGGCCTCCGCCGGCACGGTCTTCGAATGGTACGACTTCTACCTCTATGGTTCGCTGACCGCCTTCATCAGCCTGCACTTCTTCTCCGGCGTGAACGAGACGACGGGGTTCATCCTGGCCCTGATGGCGTTTGCGGCGGGCTTCGCCGTCCGTCCCTTCGGGGCCATCGTCTTCGGCCGTCTTGGCGACCTCTGGGGCCGCAAGAACACCTTCCTGGTCACCATGCTGCTCATGGGGGTGTCGACCTTCGCGGTGGGCCTCCTGCCGGACTACAGCCAGATCGGGGTCGCTGCGCCCATCATTCTGGTGCTCCTTCGCCTGCTGCAGGGCCTGGCCCTGGGCGGCGAGTACGGCGGCGCCGCCACCTACGTGGCCGAGCACGCGCCGGACGGCAAGCGCGGCCTGTACACCAGCTGGATCCAGACCACGGCGACCCTGGGCCTCTTCCTGTCCCTGGTGGTCATCATCCTGGTCCGGACCCAGGTCGGCGAGGAGGCCTTCAAGGCCTGGGGCTGGCGCATCCCCTTCCTGGTCTCAGCCATCCTCCTGGCCCTGTCCCTTTGGATCCGCCTGAAGCTGAACGAGAGCCCGGTCTTCCAGAAGATGGTCGAGGAAGGCACGACCTCCAAGAAGCCCCTCGCCGAGGCCTTCGCCAACCGGGCGAACCTGAAGCTGGTCGTCCTGGCCCTGGTGGGCCTCACCGCCGGGCAGGCGGTGGTCTGGTACACCGGACAGTTCTACGCCCTCTTCTTCCTCGAGAAGACGCTCAAGGTCGACGGTCTGACCACCAACACCCTTGTGGCGACGGCCCTGCTGATCGGCACGCCCTTCTTCGTCATCTTCGGCTGGCTGTCGGACAAGATCGGCCGCAAGCCCATCATCCTGGTCGGATGCCTGCTGGCGGTGCTGACCTATTTCCCGATCTTCAAGGCCCTGACCACGGCGGCGAATCCCGCCCTTGCGGCGGCGACCGCCTCGGCGCCGGTCACGGTCATCGCCGATCCCGCCGATTGCGCCTTCCAGTTCGATCCTGTCGGCAAGAGCGCCTTCGCCTCGTCCTGCGACATCGCCAAGTCGGCCCTGGCCACCGCCGGGGTCAGCTATCGTAACGAGGCCGCACCGGCCGGGACTCTCGCCCGGGTGCGGATCGGCCAGACCGAGATCGCCGGGATCGACGGCAGGGCGCTGTCCCGAACCGACCTGGCCAATGCCCGTGCGGCCTGGTCGAAGACCTTGGGAGCCGCCCTTTCGGAGGCCGGGTATCCGGCGACGGCCGACCCGGCCCGGATTAACAAGCCCCTGGTCGTGGGTCTGCTGACTCTGCTGGTGCTTTACGTGACCATGGTCTACGGGCCGATCGCCGCGGCCCTGGTGGAGATGTTCCCCGCCCGGATCCGCTACACCTCCATGTCCCTGCCCTATCATATCGGCAACGGCTGGTTCGGCGGCTTTCTGCCGGCCACCGCCTTCGCCATGGTGGCCGCTTCCGGCGATATCTACCGGGGTCTCTGGTACCCGATCGTGGTCGCCGGGGTGACGCTCATTGTCGGCGGATTCTTCGTCCGGGAGATGCGGGGCGCCCCGATCGAGTGACCCGGCGTGAATTCTTCGTGAAAAGTGCGTGAGGCCCACAGCGGGTTTTTGCATTGCCGGTTGGGGTAACCGGGATAATCGTAGGACTCTCTGGAGTTGAGCGGGAAATCCATGGGGCCTTCCCGAGTAGAGGTTCGATCATCCGGGGGAGAGGATTCCCCGGGCGGGCCAGCGTGAAAAAAGTGTGAACATCTGCGCTCCCGAGGGCATCGGAGCGTCGGCGGGGTTGTTTGAATGACGATGAGATCCGGAATTTACTCTGTCCGGCTGATGGGAGCCTTCCGGCTCGAGGGCATGGACGGGGCGCGGGTGGAAGTCGCGAGCAGGAAATCGGTTGGCCTCATCGCCCTCCTCGCGACGGGACGGGACGGTGAGCGAACGCGACAGTTCCTCCAGGACAAGCTGTGGGGTTCGCGCGCCTCCAGCCAGGCCCAGACCAGCCTCCGGCGCGAGCTGGCCAACCTTCGGAAGCTGCTGGCCGACCAGCCGGAACCCCTTCTGCTCACCGAAGGCGCCCGGGTGCGCCTCAACCTGCCGCTGGCCCGGTTCGACATCCCGGTTCCGGGAGCGGCGAACGAGAACGAAACACCCTCGCCCAGGGGATCGTCTGACTTCCTGGAAGGCCTGGACATCCCCGGGGAGGAAGGTTTCGAGGACTGGCTCCGGGAACAGCGAGCCCTGGTCCACGCCGAGTCCCTCGCCTGGGAGGCGGCGGCGCAGAGCTTCCCGCCGCTTCCCCGCCACGTCCTTGACCTCAGCCAGCCTGCCCCGGGGTTCGAGGGCCGCCCTGCGGTGGCGGTATTGCGGTTCCAGAACCAGACAGGCGACGCCGCCCTGGACTTTGCCGCCGAAGGGATCAGCGAGGACCTGATCGATCAGTTGTGCCGGCTTCGCTGGCTCCCCGTGATCGCCCGGAACTCCAGCTTCCTCCTGCGATCGGAGGACCTCGACCCGAAGTCGGCCGGCCAGAGCCTGGGCGCCCGTTACCTCGTCGAGGGCCGTCTCCGTAGCGCCGGGGAGGACTTCCTGCTGACAGTCTCTGCGATTGACACGGAAACCTCCCAGGTCATCTGGTCAAAGCGGTTCGACCTGCCAGGCAGCCTTTCAAACAAGAGCCTGGCGCCCCTCCTGGACGACCTGACCGCCATCCTGTCGGCGAAGATCGACCATGCCGAACAGTCCCGCGCCGTTTCCCGCCCGGCGACCAGCCGGGACGTCAATACACTGATCTGGAAGTCTCGCTGGCACCTGAACCGGATGACCCGCCGGGACTCCGAGATCGCAAAGGACTTCATCGAGGAGGCGTTGCGCCTGGAGCCGGAGAACCCCGAGGTCCTGGTGCAGGCCTCCTGGCGGATCGGCTGGAGCAACTGGGCGGAGCGGGTGAAGCCCGAAGAGATGCGGGAATGGTCACGCCTTGCCCGTGACGCCATGCGCGCCGACCCCGAGGATGGCCGGGCCTACGCCATTCTTGGCGGGTATGAGCTTCTGGTGCGCAACACAGGGCGGGCGCAGGCGCTTTGCGAACGCGCCATTGAGCTGAATCCGAGCCTTCCCCTGGGCCACGCCGTACGCGGCTCGGCGCTGAACATGGCCGGACGGCCGGAGGAGGCGCTGGCAAGCCTTCAGACCGCCCTGCGCCTCAGCCCCAGCGACCCCTTCGCCTTCCATACCCTGGGTGAACTTGCGACGGCCGAGTGCATGATCGGTCGCTGGACAGAAGCCGCCGACCTGGCGGAGCAGTCCCTCATCCGGCACCCCGCCTACTGGCTGGCGCATGTCGTCAAGATCAACGCCCTGGCGAGGGGCGGCGATACACATGGCGTCGCCATGGCCATCGAGACGATGGGCCGGGCCTGCCCCGGCTTCGACGACAACAACATCGACTGGCTGCCCTTTGTCGACAGCCGTTGGAACGCTTTCTTCAAGGAGGGGCTCCGGCGCGTCCTCCTCAACAGGGGAACACGCGGCGCCTGAGGCTTCGACCTCTCGTCCGCCGGAGCCCTATCTGCGCCGCACCGGGCGGGGAGTTTGAGCATGTGGATCAGCAGGCTCCGTGAGGCTTTGCTACTGGGCTTCATCTGGCTGATGGCGGCGGGCCTCGCTGTCGGCCTGGTGGCGGCTGTCTGTGGGGTCTTCCTCTGGATCTGGCCCCAACCCTCTCCGTTCTTCCTGGGCGCCCTTGCGATCCTCCTCGCCTGGGGACTGATCCGGCTGGTGCAGAGCGATCTGGTGGGCCGGATCCGGAAGGCCATCACACCGAAGTACTATGCGAAGATCCTCGAGGCGGAAGCGGCGGAGGCCAAGGATCCCTGGCAGCGCCCGCCCCCTTCCAGATTGAGGCCGCCGCACCTCCAGGCCTGATCGGACAGGTTGTCTCCGCTGTCGTCCAGGCGATCATCGGACTGCTCTTGTGGCTCTACCGCGGGGTAGCGCCCAATGGCCGGCTGACCCCTATTCCCATGCGGATTGTCACGCGCTTCAGCGACGTGTCGGCCGTCCTTCGGGACGATGATCGCTTCCGGGTTCCATTTGGCCGGGAGTGGACGGCGATGGGAGCAGGACGCAACAGCGTGCTTGGACTTGATGGCCCGGCCCACAAGTCCCAGCGGGCGGTCTTCGACGAGATCATGGCCGAGTGCGCCCAGCCTGCGGACCGGATCCGGGTGACGACCAAGGCCGCCGAAGTCGCCAGGGCCCTGATTGACCAGTCCCAGGGCCAGGCTGACGTCGTGACGGACATCTTCCAGCGAACCATCACCGAGGTTTGCATCGAGTACCTCGGCCTGGAGGCGGGTGACCGGGACGCCCTCGCAGACTGGGCGACCTCCAAGTCCTGGCTGACCTTCGGCGATCCCACCGGAAACCCCGAGACGCGCAGCCGGGCCATGCAGGGCGCCAGCCTTCTGCGGGGCGTCGTGGAGAGAAGCCTTGATATCGCCGCCCGGCGCCCGGCTTCGGACACTCTCGCCGCCCGCCTTCTCGACCAGGAGGCCAAGGGTCGGATCAACCGGGATGAGAGCATCGCCATCCTCGACGGCGCCGCCTGCGGCATGATCCCGACCACGACGCTTTGCCTCACGCGGCTCTTCTGCGACCTCATGGGCCGCCCGATCTGGTGGGAGGAAGCGCGGCGCCTGGCCCGTGGACTGGCCCAGGACGGCCGGTCCAATCCGGCGGACAAGACGCGGCTGAAAGACATCCTGATGGAGGCGGCCCGCCTGTCGCCGACCCTCTATCCCGGGCAGTGGCGTTATGTAGAGACGCCCGGCGTCATCGCCGCCGGAACCCTGCGCGCCGCCAGGGTCCGGCAGGGAGACGTCCTCCTGGTCTCGACGGCGGCGGCCCTGAGGGACGGGCGCAGGTTCCCGAGCCCGAACACCTTCAATCCGGACCGCTCGGACGAGGAGAAGATGGCCGCCGAGCTCATGTTCGGCTTCGGGGTGCACAAGTGCGTGGGCCTTTACGTCGCCGTGGTGGTGATGGTGGAGATCGCGATCGCCCTGCTCTCACGGGAGGACCTCGCCCTCGCGCCGGGCGACGCCGGGACCCTGAAGTCCTCCGGCCCCTTCCCGCGTCACATGGAGATGACCTGGCGGACAGACGGGCCGACGGCGGGCCAGACCCTCATGGTGTTCGCAGCTCCCCTTCCGGCTGGCGCCGACGCCAAGGCCCTGGCCCTCGGGCTGGAGGCCCTCCGGGAGGGCGGCGGACGCGATGACCTCGACAGGGCGGGCGTCGTGCACTTCGCCTCCTTCAGCGTCCTGGACCTCGGACACGGTGATCCGGAGACCCCCTGGCTTGTGGGCGAACTGAATGTGGACGGCGACGGGCCGGCCGCGGTGGATCGCACCGCCGCCTGGATGGGCCGGTGGCTGGACCTCTTCCGCATCGCCGACCCGAAGCTTCGGACGACAGATGACCTCGCGCGCTTCCTGAAGGCCCATGTCCTCGACATCCGCTGCACACCCTGGGGTGCGACCGGCCTGCAGTACCCGGGCGCCATCGGCCTTCCGGTCGCCGACATCCGGCGCCAACAGGCCCTCGCCGACTACGTCCGGAAGGTCGTGGACTATCTCAACAGCGCCGGGGCGACGGAGCCCAGGGACTCGGTGCGCCCGGCGGGGGCGGCCCCGGACGCGGCGCAGATCATCGATACCGTCCGGCGTCTGATCCGGCGGGATCCCGACATGGTGCTGCTGTCGGCGCATTCGCCGGTGGTGACCCAGCTGGTGCTCCAGGGCGCGGCGTTCCGTAACTTCCTCACCCGTCCGCTAGGGCGCCGGCTCGCCTTCACGGACTACATCTCGCCCCCGGGGAGCGAGAACCCTCCGGTCTCTGAAGTCATTTCCCAGGTGCTGAAGGACCGTAACCGGGGCGCCGTCCTGCTTGTGCTTCTGGCCATGGCGGCGCTCCTGACGGCCTCCATCCGGATCTTCCTCGCCCCCGGGGAGGGCGCCACCGACCCCCTCGACCTCCTGGGTGTCGGGATCTCAAGCCTCATCTGGGTCCTGGCGGTCTTCGCCCTTGGCGTCACCGCCGCCGTGGGGCTCTTCTTCGGACTTGTGGCGGCGCATGAGGCGGCGGACCGGGCCGATCCCAGCCCCCCCTCGCCCAGGTCGGTCCAGGATGTGGAGGCGTTCGAGAACATCGAGGGCTACGCCCAGAACCATATGATCTCGGTGACGCGACTGAAGCCCGGGCCCTTCCGGAGGTACGCCCTCGCCGTCGGCATGTGGGTGATCCGCCTCCTGGCCCTTTTTGTCTTTCGCCAGGGCAATCTGGCGCGGATGGGCACCATCCACTTCGCCCGCTGGGTGAAGCCGCCAGGGACGGACGCCCTGGTCTTCATGTCCAACTATGACGGGTCCTGGCTGAGCTATCTGGAGGATTTCACCGCGCTCGCCTCCCTTGGCCTCAATGCGGCCTGGGGACATAGCCGCGGCGTCCCGACGCCAAGGTTGATGTTCCTGGACGGCGCCTCGGACTCGGACGCCTTCAAGCGGTTCGCCAAGCGGTCCCTCCGCCCCACAAACTTCTGGTACTCCGGCTATCCGGGCGTGACCCTCGAGAACATCCGCCGCAACGCCCTGATCCATGACGGCTTGATGCGGGCGTCGAACGCCACTGAGTCCCAGGACTGGCTGGACATGCTGGCCTCGGTGAAGCGGCCGGAACTCGAGATCCAGACAGACGAGGTGCAGACCCTGATCCTGCGGGGTCTCGGCTCCCTTCTGGCCATGGCCTGCGGCCTGGTCCATATCCCGCCTGGAGCCGACCTTGCTGGCTGGACAGCCCATCTGTCACGCACCATCGCCTTCGGGAACGAGGATCCCGACCCGCAACGGTGGCATCAGCGGCTGGTGGCGAGGGTCTTCCGGCAGGAGACGGGTCCTCTTCCGGACAGGCCGGGCGAGGTGGCCTTCGTCGGCTTCACCGCCTCGGGGCTGGTGAAGCTCGGCGTGCCCGGACCCGACACGGGGATCGGGCTCGCGGGACTCCTGGCGCCCTTCTACCAGGGGATGAGCAGCCGCGAGCGAATCCTCCGCGACGCCGGGCCCTCCGCCCCTTCGAACTGGTCCTGGTCAGACTCCGCCTGGACGGGCCTCCCTCCCGGAACGGCCGGAGTCGACGCGGTGCTGCTGGTCTACGGAATGACTCCGGAAGACTGCAGCGCCGCCATCGGCGCGCAGGCCGCCGCCTTTGGCCTGACCCTCAGAAAGACGCTGTCCTCCCCCGCGCGTCCGGTCCTGCCAGGCGGCCTGCGCGCCGAACCCTTCGGGTTCGCTGAAGGGATTTCCAATCCCGTCATAAGGGGACTGCGCGGCGATCCCGGCCTTGCCGGAGACCAGGTGGAGCCCGGCGAGATTCTTCTCGGCTATCCGCACAATCGGGACGGACAGGTTCCGACCTGCGCCCTACCTGCCGAACTGGACCCGCTGGACATCCTGCCGGCGGTCTCGAAGTCGCTGTACCGCCGCTACCCGGCCTTTGGCCTGGAGTCCGGAGCGGGGGCGGATCGCGATTTCGGGCGGAACGGGACCTTCCTCGTGGTGCGTCAGCTGGAGCAGGACGTGGCCGGCTTCCAGGACTATACGGCCAGCACCGCGGGTAGCCTGGCCGCCTGCCCCGGCATGTCCTCGGTGGATGCGCATTGGGTCGGCGCGAAGATGATCGGGCGCTGGAAGGACGGCTCCCCCATCGTCCTCTACCCCCACGCAAGCCCCCGTACGCCGAATCCCACGAATGACTTCGGCTTCGCGGCGTTCGACCCCCGTGGATTCGCCTGTCCCCTGGGCTCCCACGTCCGGCGGTCGAATCCCCGGGACAGCCTCATGTCGGACAACCTGAAGGCGCCGAACCATGTCAGCAGCCACCGGATCCTTCGCCGGGGCCGGGCCTATTTTGAGCCAGCGCCGGCGGACGCAAAGGCGACCGAGGGCCTGATCTTCCTCGCCGCCTGCACCGACCTTGAACGCCAGTTCGAGTTCATCCAGCAGAGCTGGCTGGGCGAACCGTCCTTCCACGGCCTGACCGGGGAGGCCGACCCTGCGGTGGACACCGATGGCCGGCTACAGGACCTGTCCCTGCCAGATGGACGCACGGTCCGGCGGATCCGGGGCATACCCGACTTCGTGACCGTGCGGGGCGGCGGCTATTTCTTCATGCCGAGCCGGTCGGCCCTCTACTACCTGGCGGACAGGACCCGGAGGCTGGCGAGGCCGGTCAGCCGACCTTCGGCGACAGGGACCCGGCAGCGTAGCGCTTCGCCATCTCGGAGAGGGGAACCGGCCTGATCTTCGAGGCGTGGCCGGCGGTTCCGAACTCCTCGAACCGCTGGCGGCAGACGTCGCGCATCGCCTCCATGGCGGGCTTGAGGTACTTGCGCGGGTCGAACTCGCCGGGGTTCTCGGCGAAGACCTTGCGGATGGCGCCGGTCATGGCCATCCGGTTGTCGGTGTCGATGTTGATCTTCCGCACGCCGTTCTTGATGCCGCGCTGGATTTCCTCGACCGGCACGCCCCAGGTCTGGGGCATCTGACCGCCGTACTGGTTGATGATGTCCTGGAGGTCCTGGGGCACGCTGGAGGAGCCGTGCATCACCAGGTGGGTGTTGGGCAGGCGGCGGTGGATCTCCTCGATCACGTGCATGGCCAGGACGTCGCCGTCGGGCTTGCGGGTGAACTTGTAGGCGCCATGGCTGGTGCCCATGGCGATGGCCAGGGCGTCCACCTGGGTGGCCTTCACGAAGGCCACGGCCTGGTCGGGGTCGGTGAGCAGCTGGTCATGGTCGAGCTTGCCCTCGAAGCCGTGGCCGTCCTCCTTCTCGCCCATGCCGGTCTCCAGGCTGCCCAGCACGCCGAGTTCGCCCTCCACCGAGGCGCCCACCCAGTGGGCCATGTCCACCACGTTGCGGGTGACCCGGACGTTGTAGTCGTAGTCAGCGGGGGTCTTGCCGTCGGCCATCAGAGAGCCGTCCATCATCACCGAGGTGAAGCCGTACTGGATGGCGGTGGCGCAGGTGGCCTCGTTGTTTCCGTGGTCCTGGTGCATGCAGATCGGGATGTGCGGGTACATCTCGGCCAGGGCGTCGATCAGGTGCTTCAGGACGATGTCGTTGGCATAGGAGCGGGCGCCGCGGCTGGCCTGGATGATGACCGGCGAGTCCGTCGCCTCAGCCGCCTCCAGGATGGCCAGCCCCTGCTCCATGTTGTTGATGTTGAAGGCCGGGACGCCGTAGCCGTGCTCGGCGGCGTGGTCGAGGAGCTGTCGCAGGGTGATCCGGGCCATGTGGCGTCTCCGTTAGCGTTGGGTCTGTTTCGTCAGGGCGGCGACGCCGGGCAGGGTCTTGCCTTCCATCCACTCCAGGAAGGCGCCCCCGGCGGTCGAGACAAAGGTGAAGCCATCGGCGCAGCCCGCGTGGTGCAGGGCGGCGACGGTGTCCCCGCCTCCGGCCACGGCCACCAGCTTGCCGGCGGCGACCAGGTCGACGGCGGCGCGTGCGGCCTCCACCGTGCCGCGGTCGAAGGGCGGCATCTCGAAGACGCCGAGCGGGCCGTTCCAGATCAGGGTCTTCGAATTGCCCATGGCCCGCTTCAGTCGCTCCACGGTCTTCGGGCCGGCGTCGAGGATGCGCTCCTCGTCGTCCATGGCGCCCAGCTCGCGCACACGCGCCGGGGCGCCGGGAGCCAGCTTCTCGGCCACGACGATGTCGATCGGCAGGAAGAGCTTGCAGTTGTGCTGGCCGGCCAGGCGGATGATCTCCCGCGCCGTATCGGCCAGATCCTTCTCGCAGTAGGAGGCGCCGACCTCATGCCCCTGGGCGTAGAGGAAGGTGTTGGCCATGCCCCCACCGATGGCCAGCTTGTCCAGCCGAGTCACCAGGTTGGAGAGGAGGTCCAGCTTGGTCGAGACCTTGGAGCCGCCGACAATGCCCATCACTGGGCGCTCGGGCCGGCCGAGGGCGCGGTCGAGAGCCGTCAG
>CANGRP010000075.1 GCA_947456005.1 Caulobacteraceae bacterium | reverse complement strand
TTGGCCGCCGCGACCTCGCCAGCCAGGGCGGCCCGCTCGTCAATCAGCTCCAGCAGGCGCCGGTCGACCTCGTCCAGGCGCGCGCGCACGGCCTCGAGGGGGCGTGCGGTCGGCGGGGGTTCGGAGGCGTCCATGTCGGTCCCGGCGTTCTGGAGGCTTGGGCGATAGGTCATTGCGCCGGGCGGCGCAATACCGCGCTACTGCCCGGGTCGGTAGGTGCGCGCCACATGGCCCTTGATCTCGTCGGGCCAGAAATAGACCGGCCGCAGGTCGCCGCTCAGGTAGCGGGGCGCCTGGTCGGTGAAGTGCTTTGATGTGGGCGAGCTCGAGGCGCCGCCGGCGGTCACCGCCCGGGCCCGGACCCGGGGACCAAACTCCACCACGGCCACGAAGCTGTTGCCGCTGCTTCCGTAGAACCTCTTCTGCCCGTCAGGCCGCCGGGCGCCGAAGGAGGCCAGGGCGCCCCAGCGCGCCGAGGGGAAGGGGGCGGCGAGGCTGGGCGCCGCGTCGCTGAACGCCTGCTGGATGTCGCCGGTGCGGCGCTGGAAGCGGTTGACCTCGCCCCAGGGAACCTTGCGGGTCCCGAAGTCGGCCTGCAGCTGGTCGGAGGCTTCTGACAGGGCCTCCAGCTTGCGCCTGGAGGGGATCCGGCTGGCCATCGCCTCCCAGACGCTCAGGCCCTCCCTGCGGGCGATGGCCTCGGCTTCGGGCCAGAGCCGGTCGCCCCAGAAGACCGCAAGGGTCAGGGCCTCGGACGCGGCCGACCACCGCCGGTTCCAGCCCCTCAGCAGGCGGATGTCGTCCGCCAGCTTTACGCGCAGGGGATCGGCGCCAGGGGTCGCATCCCAGGCGGCCTCAAGGCCGGGCAGGAGGGCTTCAAACGCGGGCAGCCGGGTGTTGAACGCGCCCTGGACCAGGGTGTCGAGGGTAAAGGTCTGGCCGCCTTCCAGGAGCTGGACGGCGTTGGCGCCGCGGGGGTTGGGACCGACTGTGTCCATATAGCGCGGGAACCGGTCGCGCCGGGGGCTTTCCGGCCCCGCCGCGGTCCAGGGCCAGTCATTGGTGTTGTAGACCCATCCGCCCTTTGGGGACTTGACCGCAGGCAGTTCGGACAGGGCGTGCAGCCCCTTCCAGTCCGCCGCCGGGTCCGACCCATTCACGGTCCCGGTGTAATCGAACCGGTCGTCCCGCCGGGGAACAAACTGGGGGTGCAGGTAGGCGATCACCCCATCGGCGTCGGCATAGAGGGTGTTGTTCGAGGAATTCCCCTGCAGGGCCGCCGCCTTCATGAATTCATCGAAGTTGCGGGCCCGGGTGCGCAGGAAGGACTGGCTGAGGGCCTCCACCGGCCGGTTCATCATGGCGAAGGCGACCCAGCGGTCCCCCTCCTTGCGGACGACCGGCCCCTGGTGGGTGAAGTGCACCCGGAAGGTGCTGCGCACCAGGGCGCCCTGGGGGGTCCGCCAGTCCACGGCGAGGGTCCGCGTGACCACCGGCCGCTCCTCTGCGCCATATCGGTAGGTCAGCCTTCCGCCCCGGTTGATCACCTGGACCGAGAACTCGTCCACCGAGTCCACCCCGCTGGAGGTGTGCATCCAGCCGACCCTGGGGTTGAAACCCTGGTAGATGAAGAACTGGCCCCAGGTCGCCGCCCCATAGACGTTCAGGCCGGCGTCCGAGGTCACCTGCTGCTCGGCGCGGAAGTAGAAGCTGGTGTGCGGGTTGATCAGCAGCAGGGGCCGACCGCCCGCGGCCCGGGAGGGGCCGATGGCGATGCCGTTGGAGCCCCGGGGTTCCTCCGGTCCGGCCGGCGCCGCGCTGGCCAGCACCCTTGGCCGGTCGGAGTACATCTCGGCGAGGCCGTCGAGGGAGATGCGCTCGATGTCGCCGCCGATGCTCCCCTCGGAGAAGCTCAGCGCCATCCAGGGCTCGAACCGCGTCAGGACCCTCGGGCGGACATGGGGGTTCATGGCGAGGTAGTAGTTCAGGCCGTCCGCCCAGGCGTCCATCAGCTTGCGCAGCCAGGGCGGGCTCTTGGCGTAGTGGGCCTTCAGGGTCTCCGGGTCGACATAGAGACGGGCCCGCAGGTCCTGCATCAGGGCGGCCTCGCCCTCGGCCTCGGAGAGCCGCCCCAGGGCGGTGAGATAGTTGGTCTCGATGCGCGGGAAGTCATCCTCGGCCTGGGCGTAGATCATGCCGAAGACGGCGTCCGCGTCCGTCCGGCCGCGGATATGGGCGATGCCCCAGTCATCCCGGACGATGGTGACCCGACGGGCCGCCTCCCGCCAGCGCAGCATCTCCTTCGACGGGGTGGCCGAGGCGGTGAGCCGCGTCCCCTGCGGCGGCGTCGCAGCGGCCGCCGCCGCCGGCAGGGCGAGGACCAGGGCGAGGGTCAGGAACAGGCGACGGAGCATGGCGGACACCTCAGGGAACCGGGGGCGAGGCTAGGACCCGGGCCGCCGGGCGGCAAGACGCTTGCGCCCGTCCCGCGCCGCCGTCATGACAGGCGCGCCGCAAGGCGCTTATCCGGGGAACGAAATGACTGAGCTGCGTTCAGAGACCCATGTCGACGTGATCATCGTGGGGGCTGGCCTGTCGGGGATCGGGGCCGCCCGCCACCTGAAGACCACCTGCCCGGACCGCAGCTTCATGATCCTGGAGGGCCGCGAGACGATCGGCGGCACCTGGGACCTGTTCCGCTATCCGGGCATCCGCTCGGACTCCGACATGTACACCCTGGGCTATTCCTTCCGGCCCTGGACCGAGGCCAAGGCCATCGCCGACGGGCCATCCATCCTGCGCTATATCCGCGACACCGCCCGGGACGAGGGCGTTGAGGACCGGATCCGCTTCAGCCACCGCGTCACGGGCGCGGCCTGGTCCACCGACGACGCGGCCTGGACGGTGTCGGTCGAGACGCCTTCAGGGCCGGCGGCCCTGACCTGCAACTTCCTGTTCCTCTGCGGCGGCTACTATTCCTACAAGGGCGGCTACACTCCGGATTTCGCCGGCATGGAGCGGTTTGGCGGCCGCATCGTCCATCCCCAGGCCTGGCCCGAGGACCTGGACTACTCCGGGAAGCGGGTGGTGGTGATCGGCTCCGGTGCGACCGCGGTGACCCTGGTCCCGGAGATGGCCAGGACAGCCGGCCACGTGACCATGCTGCAGAGGTCGCCCACCTACATCGTCGGACGGCCCGGCGAGGACGCCCAGGCCCTGAAGCTGAGGCGCCTCCTGCCCGAGAAGATGGCCTATGGCCTGATCCGCTGGCGGAACGTCCTGATGGGGATGGTCTTCTATCGCCTCGCCCGGCGGCGACCGGACCGCGTGAAGACGGCGATCATCGACCAGGTCCGCCAGACCCTGGGTCCGGACTTCGACATCGAGACCCACTTCTCGCCCCGCTACAATCCCTGGGACCAGCGTCTCTGCCTCGCGCCGGACGGCGACTTCTTCCAGGCCCTGAAGGCGGGCTCCGCCTCGGTGGTCACTGACGAGATCGAGTCCTTCACCGAGACCGGCCTGAAGCTGAAGTCCGGCGCCGAACTGGCCGCGGATATCATCATCACCGCCACCGGCCTGAAGCTGGAGCCGATGAACGGCCTGTCCCTGAGCGTCGACGGCGCCCCTGTCCGGCCGGCGGAGACCCTGAGCTACAAGGGCATGATGTACTCGAACGTCCCGAACCTGGCGTCGGCCTTCGGCTACACCAACGCCTCCTGGACGCTGAAGTGCGACCTGACGTGCGAGTATGTCTGCCGGCTGCTGAACCACATGCGCCGCAAGGGCCTGCGCCAGTCCACGCCTGTGCTCGACCACCTGCCTTCCGAGACCGCTCCCTGGCTGGATTTCACCTCCGGGTATGTCCAGAGGTCGATGGGGGACTTCCCGAAGCAGGGCGTGACCGCGCCCTGGAAACTTCACCAGAACTACGCCCTGGACCTCGCCTCATTGAGGTTCTCCGGACTGGAGGACGGGGTGATGCGCTTCTCAAACCCGACTCCGAGGCTCCGGAAGGCCGCCTGATCCTGCTTCGACCCGATAAACGGTTTCCACCGGTCGGAACATGAACTAGCCGGCGACCCGGACCTCGCCTCCGGAGATCTCGAGGTCGAGGCGGACATCGTCTCCGCGATTCTTGCCGAGCATGAGGGCGGCTGCGATGCCGCCGGCGGCCTCCGTCGGCGACATGACGCCCTGCCGCGCCAGGGCGGTCAGAAGGGCGGGAACCCTCGCCGCCGTGACCGTCACCCGGCCCTCAAGCTGTCCGTCGGCGCCGGCCCGCAGGCCCTTGGTCGCCAGGGACAACCGGGTTTTTCCGGCGGTCAGGCCCGCCTCGTTCAGGTCAAGCTGTCCACCGGCCGCACCCCAGGCGGCCAGGGCCTGGGCGAGGGTCCCGCCCCTCAGGGCGGAGGTGTGGTCAAGGCGGGCGTCCATCGCCGCCGAGACGCCCCCCCCGCTCCCGAGGTCAGCAAACAGCCGGCCAGGGGTAGGCGCGCCCTCCTCCAGGCGCAGGAAGACCGCTGCGCGATCGTCCGGGCCCGGCCGCAGGTGGAACTCCAGCCGCCCCGCCGAGGCCAGGGCGAAGGCGCGGGCGCCGGGCGTTGGGGCAAAGGACAGGTTCAGCCCCTCTGCGGAGAGGCGAAGCGGACCGGTCCTGGGCAGGACAAGGCTGGACAACAGGCGTTGGCCCCGCACCTCAAGCCCCCCGCCTTCTGGCCTGAAGACCGTCAGTCCCTCCGGCGCCGCCGCCAGCCAGGACCGGGGGGCATGGAGAAAGGCCTGGGCTTCGAACCGCGGAATCCGGACCGCCCAGGCGCCGCCGTCCACCCTCAGGTCCGCGAGGTCCAGGTTGAGGCGGAAGGGATAGCCGTACAGCCGCCTTCCGGACCACTCGACGGCGACGCCGCCCGAGGCGAGAGCGAGGACGCCCGCGTCAAGGCGGCGCTCCACTTCCCGCGCCGCGAGCAGCCAGCCTGCGCTCCAGGCCGCCGCCAGGATCCCTGCGATACCGATGGGCATCCAGAGGCCGAGCCGTCGGGGTTTACGCGCGCCGGGCGCCTGGGGCATGGAGTCGGGAGATGTGGAAGAGGGCATTGGGTCGGCGATGTCGGCGGATCGGTGGGTCTTCGGTTACGGGTCCTTGATGTGGCGTCCAGGCTTTGCATGGGCCGAACGCCGCCCGGCCATACTACAGGGTCGACGCCGCGCCTTCTGCATCTATTCCGTCCATCACCGCGGGACGCCCGAGCGGCCGGGCCTGGTCCTTGGCCTGACGCCCGGCGGCTCCGTGCGCGGGATCGCCTATCGTGTGACCGCCGGTCTCTGGCCGGAAGTCCAGGCCTACCTGCGCGAGCGCGAGCAGCCAACGGAGACCTATGTGGAAGCGGAGGTCCGGGTCCGGCTGGATTCCGGTGACACGACGCCCTGCCTGACCTTCCTGTCCGATACCAAACACCCCCAGTGGGCGGGGAGCCTCCCGTCCGAGGTGCAGGCCGGCCTCATCGCCGGCGCGCGCGGCCTGTCCGGGCGGAATATCGACTATCTGTCTGACCTCGTGGCGCACCTGCGAGAGGCCGGGATCCGGGACCGGGGGATGGAGCGTCTCCTCGCCCGGGTGGCGGAACTGGAACCCGGCTAGAGGCCCTCGGCCAGCAGCCGGTTGGAGGCGGTCTCGATCCGCTCCTCCAGCAGGCGCATGAACTCGGCCCGCTTCAGGCCAGGCGGGATGGGCTCCAGGTACTGATAGACGATCACGCCGGGGCGCCGCAGGAACCCGTGCGCGGGCCAATGAACCCCCGCATTCGTGGCCACGGGGTGCACTGGGACGCCAAGCTCGCGGTAGAGACCGGCCACGCCCGGCTTGTAGTCAGGCGGCGCGCCCGGCGCCTTGCGGGTGCCCTCAGGGAAGATCACGAGCTGGCGGTCGCCGAGCCGGAACTGTTCCTGGGCCCGCCGAACCATGTCGCGCAGGGCGGTCGCCTGCCCCTGCCGGTCGACGACGATCGAGCCGATCTTGAGGGCGATCCAACCGAAGATCGGGATGATCAGCAGCTCCTTCTTGAAGACGAACAGGGATCCCTTCAGGACGCCGAACTGGACGAAGACGTCAAACATGGTCTGGTGCTTGGAGGCGATCAGGGCGTCGGCGGAGGGCACATGCTCCTGACCCCGGATCTCGACCCGGATCCCGCAGATCACCTTCAGGAGGACGTTCAACGATCGGCTCCAGAACCGCATGCCAACCAGGAGCCAGCTCCGCGGGGCGGCCAGCATGGGAACCATGGCGATCGCACAGGCGACAGACCAGGCGTAAAAGACGATCGCGAAGAGGAATGAGCGGAGAAGGATCAAGTCGGCTCCTTCCGCGGGAGTTCGCCCGCAGGTTTCAGGCTGCGGAGGGTCTCCCGGGCCAGGACGGTCATGTACTTCGAGTACTCACGGATCATCAATCGGGCGCCTCCGCGGGTCTCGCGCCAACGCCGCGCGTCCAGGGCGGGGGTGGCGGCGGCGTAGGAGCGCAGCTCCAGCTCCGGCAGCGCGGTCTTCAATTCCAGCATCGCCCGGGGCATGTGATAGTCGGCCGTCACGATGATCAGGCTCTGAAACCGCATGGTCCTGGCCCATTCGGCCGTCTCTCTGGCGTTTCCCAGGGTGTTGGCGGCGGTAAAGCCCAGGTCGACGCAGCAGTCATAAAGCCGCCGTGCAGCCTTGCTGACGACACGGATATCCTCCCGGCTCGCCTCGCGGTTGACGCCCGAGACCAGCAGCCGGCGGGCCAGGCCCGCCTCCAGGACGGCCATGCCCGCATCCAGCCGGGCGTTCGAGCCCGCGCCCGTGAGCACCACCACCCCGTCCGCCGCCTCCGGCAGGGGCGCGGGTGTCAGTCGGCTCACCCGGTCAGCGAAGGCGAAGAGGCCTGCCGTCCAGATCAGCCCGATCACGACGAGCACCGCCAGCAATCTCAAGGCCCCAGCTCCCGGATCTTGCGCGCTGCAGTGGCGAAGGCGCAGACGAGGGCCACCAGGCTCGCCCCCGCCACAAGGACGGTCAGGTGAACCGCCAGGGCGGCGAGGCCTGTGGGTGAGGTCCCGGGCGCCGCCAGTCCGGACAGGACCCCCAGCGCGACCGCCGCCAATCCCCCGGCCAGCACCCCGATCACCAGGTCTCGCGCGCTCGGCCAGACCCCCGACCGGAAACAGGCCAGGGGCGTGTCGCCCAGCTGGATCCGGGTCCGCAGGGCTGAGCGTCGGAGCGACATGTCCCGGTCGGCGGCGAAGGCGCCGATGGCGGCCAGTCCGGTGGCGCAAACCATCAGGCCGGCGACGAGGAGGAGGGCGGCGCCCTGCCGGAAGTCCGCCGCCGTTCGTCGCCAACCCTGGTGATCGTCCACCACGGCGTCGATGCCCGCCGCATTCAGCGCCTCGGCGAGGTCCTGCCGGCGAGCAGGCTTCCGCGGGTCCATCTCCACGGCGATGAGACGGGGCAGGATCGCCAGGTCCGGTCCCCGGGCTCCGGCCGTCCAGGGCGCCAGCAACTCCGCCACCCGCGACCGCTCAAGGGCGCGAACCTCGGCGACGCCCTCCGTCCCGGCGAGGATTTCTGTGGCGCGCACCACGGAGGCGTCGGCGACGGCCGCGGGCTCTGTGGCCCGGATGGCCACCGTCATCTCGCCGCCCAGCCGAGCCTGCCACCCCTCGGTGCGGTCAAGGGCCGCCAACCCGGCCTGGCCGATGAGGCCGGCGAGAGCGGTGAAGGCCGCTGCGACCAGCAGGACGGACAGGCGCAGCCCGCGACGCCGGGTCATGTCCGAATCTCCGGCAGGGCGCGGCCCCCGACCAGCTCCAGGCGGCGGGATGCGGGCGCGAGGTCGGGGTTGCGGCTCGCGAGCACCAGGGTCACCCCCTGGCGGTTGAGCTGCAGGAGAAGCCGCAGGACCCGGCCCGCCGCCTCGGGACCCATCCAGCCTACGGGCTCATCCGCCAGGATGATCTCTGGCCGCGCGGCCACGGCCCTGGCCACTGCAAGCCGCTGGCGTTGGTCGTGGTCCAGGTCCTGCGGGCGGGCGCCAGCCCTGTCCCCGAGCCCGATCCAGTCCAGCAGTTCGGCGACATCCTTCTTGTAGGCGTCCGACCGGGCGCCGGCGATTCGCAGGGGCAGGGCGGCGTTCTCGAAGACGGTCATGTCATCGATCAGGTTGAGGTCCTGGAAGACCAGTCCCAGGCGGCGCCGCAGCCGCGACCGGCCCGAGGCGGAGAGCCGCCATGGATTCAGGCCGAGGACCTCGACCCTCCCTGCAGCCGGCTTGAGGCTCAGCCCCGCCAGGCCCATCAGGAGGCTCTTTCCCGCCCCGGCGTCTCCATGCACCAGCAGGAAGTCGCCCTGGGCCAGCTCAAGGTCAAGGTTCTCCAGTCCGGGCGTCCCGGCGCGGCGCGGCGCGGCCACCCCGCTCAGTCGCAGGGCGGTGGAGGTCCTTTGCTGTGCAATGGCGTCGGGCAAGGTGTCCATGCAGGGGTCAGGGGTCGCTAGTCGGTTTACTCTAGCACAGGGCGTCAGGTCTCGTGCAGCCCGGGTTCCCGTCGCCGGACCTCCGCCGGATGGCTGTGATCTGTTAACCTTAGAGTGGTATTTTTCTCCCCTAAGCTCCGAAGAGGGGCGAAAGTCGACGGCCTGGTCCACACACTCATGATCCTGACCTGCCCGAAATGCACGTCCCGCTACACTGTGAAGGCCGGGGATGTCCCGGTCTCGGGTCGCACCGTGCGTTGCGTGACCTGTGGCCACAAGTGGGTCGCCTATCCCAAGGATGGTCGCAGCGCATCAACCCCGGCGCCCCGCGAAGCTTCGCCCCCGCCGCCGCCTCCACCGCCGCCGCCGCCGCCCCAGCCTTTGCCCGAGCCGGACCCTGAGCCGCCGGCCATCGAAGACTCCTTCCTTCAAATTGACCCGGTGATCCCGCCGGCGCCCCGCAAGGCGGCCCGGCGCGGGCCTCCGCCGCGCCTTGTCTGGGCTGGCCTCGCCGGCCTTCTCGCCCTTCTCGCCCTGGGGGTCGCCCTCTTCCGGAACCAGGTCGTCCAACTCTGGCCAAAGACCGCGGCGATCTACGCAGCCGCCGGCATGTCAGTGAACGGGGTTGGCCTGGTGATCGAGCGGGTGCGTCTCACGCCGGCCGTGCAGAACGGGCAGGCGGTGCTGGGGATCTCCGGCCAGATCCGCAATGAGCGCGATCACCCGACCCCGGCGGCGCCGCTCCAGATCACTCTGGTCGACTCCAGCGGTGCGCCCCTGTCCCGGTTGGTGTCCCGGCCGGTGGAGGTTCTGCCGGCCCTTGAGAGCCGGTACTTCTCGGTCATTGTGAAGAACCCGCCTCCGGGGGTTGCGAGCGCCGCCCTGGCCTTCGTCTCCCAGGCCGCCGAGCCTGGCAAGGCCGCCGCTCCCTCCTCGACAGCCGCCCCGGCGCCGGCCAAGGACGCGCCCGTCCCACCCGCGCCCGCCGGGGGTGCTGACCCGAAACCGCACGCCGCGGCCACGGGTCATGACTGAGGCCAAGGGGCCGGAACCCCTGCTGTCGGAGTCCGAGGTCGCGAACGCAGTCGAGTCGCTTTCGCTCCGGCTGGCCCCGCGCCTGTCGTCTGACGCCGTCGTGGTCTGCCTGCTGACAGGCGGGCTCTGGTTCGCGGCCGACCTGACCCGCGCCCTGGCGCGACAGGGGCGTCCCCTGGCCTTTGATGCGATCTGGCTGACCGCCTACGGCGACCGGACCCGGCACTCAGGAACCACCACGGTCCTGGCCGGGCTGAGGCGTCCGGTCACGGGCCGGCAGGTCCTGGTCGTCGATGATGTCCTGGAGTCTGGCCTGTCCCTCGAAGCGGCCCGGCGGCTCCTGCTGGCGGCGGGCGCGTCCGAGGTCCTCACCGCCGTCTTCGCCCTCAAGCCCTCTCCCCGGCCGGACCGGCGCCCGCCCGACGCCTTCGCCTGGACGGCGCCGGACCGATTCCTGGTGGGATATGGCATGGACGCCGCCGGCGCCTACCGGACCCTGCCCTGGATCGGCGCCCTTCCGGGGGCTTAGTCCAGCCAGGTCGGGCGGGATTCCCGCGCCAGCATCTCTTCATAGGTCGGCCTTGGCCGGACCACCGCCCAGTCCGCGCCCCGGACCAGAACCTCCGGCACCAGCAGGCGGCTGTTGTACTCGCTGGACATGGAGGCTCCGT
>CANGRP010000074.1 GCA_947456005.1 Caulobacteraceae bacterium | reverse complement strand
GGGCTCGGGAGCCGGCGGCGGCGCGGCTGCGTCGGCTTCGGCGGCGGCGGCGAGGTCAGCGGCCTTCTGGGCCTTTTCCTCGGCGCGCTCCTTGGCCTTGCGACCCGGCTCGCCCTTCTGGGGGTTGGAGCCGGCCTTCCAGGCGACGAGACCCTCGGCGGCCAGGAAGCGGGCGACGCGGGCCGAAGGCTGGGCGCCCGTGGTCAGGCAATCACGGATCCGCTCGACCTTCAGGGTCACGCGGGTGGGGTCGTCCTTCTTGAGGAGGGGGTTGTAGGCGCCCACCTTCTCGATGAAGCGGCCGTCGCGGGGCGAGTGGCTGTCGGCGACGACGATGGAATAGTAGGGGCGCTTCTTGGCGCCGCCGCGGGCGAGACGAATCCTGAGCATGGGGAGTCCTTGTCTTTCTAGGATTTCTTGAAGGGATTGAAGCCCGGCGGCAGTCCGCCGCCGAGGCCAGGAAGTTTCATTCCGCCCGGAAGGCTCCCGGGGAGACCGCCGCCCGGCAGCTTGTCCGCCAGCTTGGCCAGCTCATCTAGCTGGGCGGCGTCAGCGGTGGGAACCCTGCCGCCGCCGAGGGCCTTCAGGCGGTCCAGTCCGCCCGCGCCACCCCCCAGCATGCCGGCCATACGGGCGAAGCCCTTGCCGCCATCGCGGCTCATCATCTTGAAGGCGTCGGCCATCTGCCGGTGCTGCTTGAGCAGGCGGTTGACCTCCGCCACCTCCACCCCGGCGCCGGCGGCGATGCGCCGCTTGCGCGAGGCCTGGAGGATGTCGGGCTTGCGCCGCTCGGCCTTGGTCATGGACGAGATGATCGCCGACTGCCGGTCCAGGGCCTTATCCGAGATGTTGGCCTCGGCGATCTGTTTCTTGACCTTCTGGACCCCGGGCAGCAGGCCCATCAGGCCTTCCATGCCGCCCATGCGCTTCATCTGGGCCAGCTGGTCCGCCATCATGTCCAGGTCGAACTGGCCCTTGGCGAGGCGCCGGGCCATGGCCTCGGCCTTGGCCGTATCGAGGTCCTGGGCGGCCTTCTCCACCAGGGCGACGATGTCCCCCTGGCCGAGGATGCGGCCGGCCACCCGGGCGGCGTCGAAGACGTCGAGGCCATCGATCTTCTCGGAGACGCCGAGGAACTTGATGGGCAGGCCGGTGACCGCCCGCATGGACAGGGCCGCCCCGCCCCGCCCGTCGCCGTCAGCCCGGGTCAGGACCAGGCCGGTCAGGGGAAGGCGCTCGTGGAAGGCCCGGGCGGTGCGCACGGCGTCCTGGCCGGTGAGGCTGTCGGCCACCAGCAGGGTCTCGTGCGGCTGGCCGATGGCGGCGATCTCGGCCGCCTCGGCCATCATGGCCTCGTCAAGGGTGGTGCGGCCGGCGGTGTCCAGGATGACCACGTCAAAGCCCTGCAGCCGGGCCGACGAGAGGGCGCGCCGGGCGATATCCGGCGCGGACTGTCCGGCGACAATGGGCAGGCTGTCGACGCCGGCCTGGACCGCCAGGGTGGCCAGCTGCTCCATGGCCGCCGGGCGGCGGGTGTCGAGGGAGGCCAGGAGGACCTTCTTGCGCTCACGCGACAGGCGAAGCGCCAGCTTGGCGGCGGTGGTCGTCTTGCCCGAGCCCTGCAGGCCGGCCATCAGGATGACCGTCGGCGGGTTGAGGCTGAGGTTCAGGCCTTCGGAGCCCTCGCCGCCCAGCATCTCCACCAGGCCATCATAGGTGATCTTGACCACCTGGTCGGCGGGCCGGACTGAGCGGATGACCGCCTCGCCCATGGCCTGTTCCCGCGCCCTGGCGATGAAGTCGCGCACCACGGGCAGGGCGACGTCGGCGTCGAGGAGGGCGGTGCGGACCTCCTTCAGCGCCTCGTCGATGTCCTTCTCGGACAGGACGCCGCGACCGGAGAGCCGGTCGAAGACGGAAGAGAGGCGGTCTGTCAGGGCGTCGAACATGTCGATCTCCGCAAGAGCGCTCCAGGGGTCAAAACGGCCCGGCCCAAACGCGATTGACCCCCGTGGACGATCACGTCGACGGGGGGCCTCTCCGCCCTCGTCCTGCCCGAGGGCGGGGGTCGTGGCGGTGGAGGGCGCAATCGCACTGCGCCGGAGGAGGCGGCGAAATGCGCCCCGGAGCCCGGAAAGTCAAGCTTTTCGGGGCCCGGGACGCACGCAGCGTCAGGTGGTGGGGAAGCCCTTGTCGCGCAGGTAGGCCTTCACGTCCGGGTCCCGGCCGCGGAAGTTACGGTACTGCTGGGCCGGATCGAGGGTGTTGCCGACGCTCAGGACGGTATCCTGAAGGCGCCGGGCCACCGCCTTGTCGTAGGGCCCGCCAGCCTCGGTGAAGGCGCCGAAGGCGTCCATGGCGATGACCTCGCTCCACTGATAGCTGTAATTGCCCGCCGAGTAGCCGTCGCCTGCGAAGACTTGCTGGAACTGGGGCGTCCGGTGCCGCATCGGCAGTTCCCGGGGCATGCCCAGCTTCGCCAGCTCGTCCTTCTCGAAGGCGCGCGGGTCGATCTCGGCGTCCCCGGCCAGGTGCAGCTTCATGTCGATCAGGGCCGAGGACAGGTACTCGGTGACGTCGAAGCCCTGCCGGAAGGTCGAGGCCTTCTCGATCCGCGCCGCCAGCTCCGCCGGCAGGGGTTTCCCGGTCCTGTGGTGCAGGGCGAAGCGATTCAGCACCTCCGGCGTCGGGAGCCAGCGCTCGATCACCTGCGAGGGGAATTCCACATAGTCCCGCGGCACGCTCGTTCCCGAAAGGGAAGGATAGGTCACCGCCGAGCAGAGGCCATGCAGGGCGTGGCCGAACTCGTGGAACAGGGTCTTGGCGTCATCCCAGGAGATCAGGACGGGCTCGCCAGGGGCGCCCTTCACGAAGTTGGAGTTGTTCGAGACGATGGTGGTGACCTTGCCGCCGAAGTTCCTCTGGTCCCGGTAAGCGTTCATCCAGGCGCCGGAACGCTTGCCCGGCCGGGCATAGGGGTCGAAGTACCAGAGGCCCACATGCTGGCCCTCGCGGCCCTTGACCTCCCAGATGCGGATGTCCGGATGGGCCGCGGGCAGGCCCTTCACCTCCTCGAAGGCGAAGCCCAAGAGCTCGCCGGCGACCCAGAACATGCCTTCGCGCAGGTTATCGAGCTGGAGGTAGCCCTTCACCTCGTTCATATCGAGATCGTACTTCGCCGCCCGGACCTTCTCGGCGTAGTAGCGGTAGTCCCAGGGCTCGATCTTCACGCCCAGCCTCTCGGCGTCGGCGAGGGCCTGCATCTCGGCCACCTCCTCGCGGACGCGGGCCGTGGCGGCCGGCCAGACCCGCATCATCAGCTCCATCGCCTTGTCCGGCGTCCCGGCCATGGTGTCGGACAGGCGCCAGTGGGCGTGGGTGGCGTAGCCGAGGAGCTTCGCCCGCTCTGCCCGCAGCTTCAGGATCTGGCGGATCAGCGCGTTATTGTCCCTGGTGTCGCCGTTGTCTCCCCGGCTGTAGAAGGTGCGCCAGACCTTCTCGCGCAGGTCGCGCCGCGCCGAATAGGTCAGGAAGGGGTCCATGGACGAGCGGGTGTTGAGGATGGCCCACTCGCCCTTGCGGCCCCGGGCCTCCGCGGCGCCGGCGGCGGCGGCCCGGATGTCGTCGGGCAGGCCGGTCAGCTCGGCCTCGGTCTTCAGGTAGAGGACATAATCGGTCTCGTCGGCCAGCAGGTTCTGGCTGAACCGGGTGAAGAGCCCGGCCAGTTCCTGGTTGATCGCCGCCACCCGCGCCTTCTGCGGCCCGGTCAGCCGGGCCCCGGCGCGCACGAAGCGGGTGTGATGGAGCCAGATCAGCCGTCTTTGCTCCGGGGTCAGGCCGGCGTCGGCGCCGTCTGCGTAGACCGCGTCGATGCGCCGGAAGAGGGCGGCGTTCTGGAGGATGGCGTCCTGGTGGGCGGCCAGCAGGGGTTCCACGGCCTCCTCGACCTTCTGGACCTCAGGCGAGGCCAGGGTGTTGGTCCAGATGAAGTAGTAGGTCAGGACCCGGGACGTCATTTGCCCGGTCTGCTCCAGGGCCTCGATGGTGTTGGCGAAGGTCGGCGGGGCCTTGTTCCCGGCGATGGCGTCGATCTCGGCGCGTTCTGCGGCCAGGGCCTGGTCGATGGCCCCCTGGAAATCCTCGACCCGAACCTTGTCGAAGGCCGGGACCCCGCCGAAGGGGCCGGTCCAGGGCTGGGTCAGGGCGTTGGCCGGGGCGGCCGCGAGGGCGGACAGGGGCAGGGCCTGGGCGGCGGCGAGGGCGCTGGAGGCGACGAGGAAGGTGCGACGCTTCATGGGGGCTCCGTCTGACGAGGCGTTTGTCCTGAGATAGGCCTGTCCGGGCGCGGCGTCACCTGACAGGTCCGTCATGTGGCGAGGGGCTCTGGCGCGCTGCGGCCGGGCGGGCTAGTCGGAGGCATGGTGATCGGCGTCTTTGATTCCGGGATCGGCGGCCTCAGCGTGCACCGCAGGCTGGTGGAGCGCTTCCCGCGCGCCGACTTCGTCTACCTGGCCGACCAGGCCAACACCCCCTACGGCGGGCGTTCCGGCGAAGAGATCGTCGCCCTGACCCGGGCGGGCTGCGAGCGCCTGTTCGCCGAGGGCTGCGACCTGGTGATCCTGGCCTGCAACACCGCCTCGGCCA
Source organism: Caulobacteraceae bacterium (assembly GCA_947456005.1). Lineage (GTDB taxonomy): Bacteria > Pseudomonadota > Alphaproteobacteria > Caulobacterales > Caulobacteraceae > Phenylobacterium. Next base: position 5,598 of record CANGRP010000074.1, on the reverse strand, counting down.
TCGCCCTGCGCCGGCTACAGCAGACCTGGCTGCCCGGGGTGCGCGCCGCCCGGGGGCGGCCGACCAATGTGTTGGGCATCATCGTGCCCACCATCGAGGCGGCCACCGGCCTGCCCTGGGAGCATGAGGCCGAGCGCCGGGGCGACAAGGTCGAGAAGCTGGACGTCCTGGCGGTCTTCGCGACCCCCGCCACGGCCGCGTCCCGTGTCTACGAGATCGAGATCGACAAGCGCCGGCAGGATGTGGCGGTCTTTGTCGAGCCCTGCCCCGATCTGGCCGGCCAGATCGAGGCAGGGGCCCCCCGGCCGGTCCTGGAGGCGAGCGTGGCGGCCCATGTCGAGGCCGTGACCCGGCGGATCGGGCGGGCGCCGGACCGGGCCATCCTGGGCTGCACCCACTACGAGATCATCTCCGATGTTTTCCGGGCCGCCCTGAAGCCGGGCACGCCCCTGGTGCATCAGCCCGAGGCCACCGCCGAGGCCCTCGCCGCCTACCTGGAGCGGCGTCCTGAATACGCCCCCGGAGACTCGGGGCGACGGGTCTTCCTGACCAGTGGCGCACCGGGGCTCCAGCACGACCTGGCGGAGGCCTTCTGGCGCGCGCCCCTCCGGTTCGATCCGGCCTGACCCGGCGCAATTGGCGCTACCCTTAGGCCGGACGGCGCGGCAAGATGGCGGCCATGAAGCTGCTCCTGTCCTCCGCCTCGCCCTACGCCCGCAAGGTCTGGCTGGCCGCCGCCGAACTCGGCCTGGCCGACAGGATCGAGACGCTGAACGCCTCGGCCTCGCCGGTGGCTGAGAACCCTGAGCTCTCGGTCCTGAATCCCCTGGGCAAGATCCCGGTCCTGGTGACCGACGACGGCCAGTCCCTCTATGACAGCCGGGTGATCGCCGACTATCTCGACAGCCTGACCCCGCGGCGGCTCTGCCCGGCCGGGGGAGAGGCGCGCTGGGCGGTCCAGACCCTCCACGCCGCCGCCGACGGCCTCCTGGACGCCGCCCTGCTGGCCCGATACGAGGAGGCCCTCCGGCCCGAACCCCTCCGCTGGGCCGACTGGCGCCGGGGGCAGGGCGACAAGATCCGCCGGGTCCTCGATCTTTTCGAAGCCGCAGACCTGAAGGCCGGGGACGACGCCCGGATCTGCGACATCGCGGCGGCCTGCGCCCTGGGTTACCTGGACTTCCGCTTCGCCGCCGAGCCCTGGCGCGACGGCCGGCCGCGGCTGGCCGCCTTCTTCGAGGCCTTCACCCGTCGCCCGGCCTGGGCCCAGAGCGACCCGGCGCGCGCCACGTGAGCGACCCGGCCTTTCCCTCCGACGGGCGTGAGACCTTCGCCGCCCGCTTCCTCAGCGCCGAGGGCCGGCTGGGGCGGCGGGGCTTCCTGGTCTCGGCCCTCGTCCTTCTGGCTGTCGCGGTGGTCTACGATGCGGTCTCCGCCGGACCCCTCCAGTGGATCACCGGCTGGCTGGTCTGGCCCCTGCTGGTCTGGGTCGGCGCCTGCCTTCTGGCCCGGCGGCTGCACGACCGGGGCCGTAACGGCTGGATCGCCGCGGTCATCCTGGCGGCGATCGTGGCGGTCTGGCCGCAGCCCTCGGGGTTCCTGGACTTCCCCTTCGTGGTCGTCCTGATCTGGGCGGCGGTCGAGCTCGGCGTGCTGACTGGCGAGCCGGGGGTGAACCGCTACGGACCGCCGACGGGCGGCGGCTGAGCGGGGGCCACCGCCCCGAACACCTCCGCGAAGGCCTGGCGAAGCGCCTCGTCAGCATCCTCCATCGTGCAGGTCAGGCCGAGGTCCGCCAGGCTGGTCACCCCGTGCTCGGTCTGGCCGCAGGGCACGATTCCCGAGAAGTGCGACAGGTCGGGCTCCACGTTCAGGGAGATCCCGTGGAAGGAGACCCAGCGGCGCACCTTGACCCCGATGGCGGCGATCTTGTCCTCGCGGAGCGGGGCGCCGGGGCTGCGCCGCTCGACCCAGACCCCGACCCGGCCTTCCCGGACAGCGCCGTCGACAGCCAGCCGGGAGAGGGCGGCGATGATCCAGGCCTCCAGGGCGGCGACAAAGGCGCGGATGTCCTGCCGCCGGGCCGAGAGGTCCAGCATGACATAGGCCACCCTCTGGCCGGGCCCGTGGTAGGTGAACTGCCCGCCGCGGCCGGTGCGGAAGACCGGGAACCGGCCCGGGTCCAGAAGGTCGGCGTCCCGCGCCGAGACGCCGGCCGTGTAGAGCGGCGGATGCTCCAGGAGCCAGACCATCTCGCCAGCCTCGCCCCGGGCGATGGCCCCGGCCCGGGCCTCCATGGCCGCCACCGCCTCGGTGTAGCCGACGCGATCCGTCGACACGGCCCAGCCACAGGCCGCGCCATCCGCGCGCCCGAAGATCGGCGTCGCGCCGGCAGGATTTAACGTCCGGTCAATCATGTTGGCGCCAGTTTGGGTGTGGATGAGTCGCCGCGCAACTGCGCCCGGCGCCCATTGCGTCTGAAGCGTCTGTACGAGGGGTCCCGCCTTGGGCCAGATCAACGCCGTCAATGTCGACATCGCCGTAGTCCTTGGCCGGTCCAACCTGCCCATGGCCCAACTGCTCCGCATGGGCCGTGGGGCGGTGATTCCCCTGGACGCCGGGGTCAATGACGAGGTGTGGATCCTGGCCAACAACCACCCGGTCGCCCGGGGGGAAATCCAGATCAACGACGACCGGATCGCCATCACCGTCACCCGGGCGGCGGACGTCTATGATTTCATGGCTGGCGGCAATTCCTGATCGGGCGGCTTCACAAAGCCCTCCGGCTTTGATACGGCCCCCGCTCACCACGAGCGGTCGTGGCGGAATTGGTAGACGCGCAGCGTTGAGGTCGCTGTGGGGCAACCCGTGGAAGTTCGAGTCTTCTCGACCGCACCAGTGAACCAGAGAGTCCGGAAACAGGGTCAGATTCGTCACGCATAGCGCCAGGAGGGCAGGTCCGCATGAGCCGCGACGCTGAACATCCCCTGCGTGACGACCTTGTGGCGACCGAGGCCGCCGAGGACCTCGAGGACCTCGCCCTCGGCGACGACTACGCCCTCAATCCGGATTTCGTCGCCCTGGTGGTGGACGCCGCCGACCGTGGCGACGCCGAGCGCCTGCGCGAGCTTCTGGCCGCCCTGCATCCCGCCGATGTCGCCGACCTGATGGGCTTCCTGTCGGCCGCCGACCGGGAGGAGGTGATGGCCCACCTCGACCCCGAGGCCCTGGCCGAGATCCTGGCGGAGATCGAGCCGGAGATCCGCGAGGACCTGCTGGAGCGCATGCCCTCGGCCACCCTGGTCCGGGCCCTGGGCGAGATGGACTCCGACGACGCCGTCGACCTGATGGAGGACCTGGAGGCGGACAAGCGCGCCCAGGTGCTGGCGGCCCTGCCGGACATCGACCGCGCGGCCATCGAGACCTCCCTGGCCTATGAGGACGAAACCGCCGGCCGCCTGATGCAGCGCGAGGTCGCCTCCGCGCCCCAGTTCTGGACCGTCGGCCAGGCCCTCGACCACTTCCTGAAGGCCGGCGACGAGATGCCGGAGCTGTTCTTCGACGTCTATGTCGTCGACCCCTCGCACCGGCCGCTGGGCGGGGTGCCGGTCAGCCGCCTGCTCCGCCATGATCGCGACACCCCCCTGGCGCGGATCATGGAGCCCCTGACCGAGATCCCGGTGGGCATGGACCAGGAAGAGGCGGCCTACATCTTCAACAAGTACCACCTGATCTCCGCCCCGGTGGTGGAGCCCGGCGGGCGGCTGGTGGGCCAGCTCACCGTCGACGACATTGTTGGCGTCATCCGCGAGGAGGGCGAGGAGGACATCCTGGCCCTGGCCGGCGTGTCCGATTTCGGCCGCGACGCCAGCCTGGCGGGCGCTGTGCGCTCGCGCCTGCCCTGGCTGGTGCTCAACCTGGGCACGGCGGCCGTCGCCTCCAGCGTGATCGGCGCCTTCCAGGGGGTCATCGCCCAGGTCATCACCCTGGCCATCCTCATGCCCATCGTCTCGTCCCTCGGGGGCAACGCCGGCACCCAGACCCTGGCGGTGGCCGTGCGCGCCCTGTCGAGCCGGGAGCTGAACGCCGCCAACTCCGCCCGGATCATCCTGCGGGAGGTGATGGCCGGCCTCCTCAATGGTTCGGTGCTGGCCGTCCTGATGGCGGTGGCCGTCCTGGCCCTCTTCCAGGACCCGCGGCTCGCAGCGACGGTGGGTCTGGCGATCGTCGCCAACTTCTTCGTCGCCGCCCTGGCGGGCATTCTCGCGCCGATCATCCTGGACCGGCTGGGCCGGGACCCGGCGGTCTCGTCCTCGGTGCTGGTGACCTTCGCCACCGACTTCATGGGTTTCCTGGCCCTGCTGGGCATTGCCAGCCTGATCCTGCTCTGACGGCCTGCCTCGCCCCCTGCGGGCCTGCGTGGTAATCCACTGGCCATGAGCCAGCCGACCTTCGACTTCGCCCTGGGCGAGACCGCGGACGCCCTGCGCGCCTCGGTCGCCCGCTTCGCCGCCGAGCGCATCGCCCCGCGCGCCGCGTCCATCGACCGCGACAACGCCTTCCCCCGGGACCTCTGGCCGGAGATGGGCGCGCTCGGCCTGCTGGGAATCACGGTGGAGGCAGAGGACGGCGGGGCGGGCCTGGGCTATCTGGAGCATGTGGTGGCCATGGAGGAGATCTCCCGGGCCTCGGCCTCTGTGGGCCTGTCCTACGGCGCCCATTCCAACCTCTGCGTGAACCAGATCCGCCGCTGGGGGACGCCGGCCCAGAAGGCCCGCCACCTGCCCCGCCTGATCTCGGGCGAGCACGTCGGCGCCCTGGCCATGAGCGAGGCGGGGTCGGGCTCGGACGTCGTCTCCATGCGCCTGCGGGCCGAGCGGCGGGGCGACCGCTATGTGCTCAACGGGACCAAGTTCTGGATCACCAACGGCCCCCATGCCGACGTCCTGGTGGTCTATGCCCGCACCGAGCCGGACGCCGGCCCCCGGGGCATCACCGCCTTCCTGGTGGAGCGCGGCATGGCCGGGTTCTCCACCAGCCCCAAGCTCGACAAGATGGGCATGCGCGGCTCGGACACCGCCGAGCTGGTCTTCCAGGACTGCGAGGTCCCCGAGGAAAACGTCATGGGACCGCTGAATGGCGGCGTCGGCGTGCTGATGAGCGGCCTGGACTATGAGCGGGCGGTGCTGGCCGCCGGGCCCCTGGGCATCATGCAGGCGGCCCTGGACCTCGTCCTGCCCTATGTGCGGGAGCGGAAACAGTTCGGCCAGGCCATCGGCGCCTTCCAGCTCATGCAGGCCAAGGTGGCGGACATGTACGTGGCCCTGAACTCGGCCCGGGCCTATGTCTACGCCGTGGCGCGGGCCTGTGATGCGGGCCTGGCCACCCGCCACGACGCCGCCGGCGCCATCCTCCTGGCCTCGGAGAACGCCGTAAAGGTGTCGCTGGAGGCCATCCAGGCCCTGGGCGGCGCCGGCTACACCCGCGACTTCCCCGCCGAGCGCCTCTTGCGCGACGCCAAGCTCTACGACATCGGCGCCGGCACCAACGAGATCCGGCGCTACCTGATCGGCCGCGAGCTGATCGGCGCCTGAGGGT
>CANGRP010000073.1 GCA_947456005.1 Caulobacteraceae bacterium | reverse complement strand
CTGGAGGGACCTGGGGTCGAGCTCTTCAGCGAGATCCGCGACGACTATTTCACAATCCTGTACCTTCCGCTCACCGAACGCCTGGAGTTGCTGCGGCGGGAAGGCGTCATGATCCCATGAAGCTGACCGCCGCCACTCGCCTGGCCGGGGTGGTCGGCCAGCCCATCCGCCACTCCCTCAGTCCGGTCCTGCACAACGCCTGGTTGGAGGCGGCGGGGCTGGATGGAGCCTATGTCGCCTTCAGTGTCGCCCCGGAGCGTTTCTCCGCCTTCGTCGAGGGTTTCCGCGGCGGCTCCCTGGCCGGGCTCAATGTCACCCTTCCCTTCAAGACCGACGCCCTCGCCGCGGCGGACCGCGTCTCGCCCCGGGCCCGGGCGGCGGGCGCTGCAAACGTTCTCGTCTTCGAGGCCGACGGGTCGGTCAGCGCCGACAATACGGATGGCGAGGGGCTCCTCTACGCCTTTGCCCGGCAGGCGCCCGGGTTCCGCCCGGAAAGCGGACCGCTTGTGCTTTACGGCGCGGGCGGCGCAGCCCGAGGCGCCGCCGCCGCCTTCCTCGAGGCGGGCTGCCCGGAAGTGCGTCTCCTGAACCGGACCCGCTCGCGCGCCGAGGCGGTCGCCGCCGTCCTGGGCCGCCGGGTTCGGGTCCTTGACCCCCATGACGCCGACGCCCTGCAGGGCGCCGCGGCGCTCATCAACGCCAGTTCTGCAGGCCTCGGGCCCGATGCGCCGCCGCCTCCAGACCTCTCAGCCGCCCCCGACGGCGCCGTGGCGATGGACATGACCTACAAGCCGCTCCGCACCCCCTTCCTTGAGGCCGCCGCCGCCCGGGGTCTGTCCACGGTGGACGGCCTCGACATGCTCATCGGCCAGGCCCGGCCCGCCTTCGAGGCCTTCTTCGGCTGTCCGCCCCCCGCCGAACCCGACGTCCGGGGCATCGTCCTGCGCATCCTCGGAGAGGCGACATGATCCACATCGGCCTGACCGGCTCCATCGGCATGGGCAAGTCCACCACCGCCCAGATGTTCCGTGAGGCGGGCGTGCCCGTGTACGACGCCGACGCCGCCGTGGCGGATCTCTATGTCCGGGGGGGAGCGGCGGTCGAACCTCTTGAGGCGGCCTTTCCCGGGGTCACCCGGGATGGCGCGGTGGACCGCGAGGCGCTCCGGCTCCGGGTCCTGGGGGACGACGCGGCCATGACCCGCCTGAACGCCGTCGTACACCCCCTCCTCGGCCGCGATCGCCTCGCCTTCCATGCCCAGGCCGAGGCGTCCGGCGCGGACGTCCTGGTCTTTGACATTCCCCTCCTCTTCGAGACCGGCGGGGAGCGGAACATGGACGCCGTGGTTGTGGTCACCGCGCCCGCAGCGGTCCAGAGGGCGCGGGTCCTCGCCCGGGAGGGCATGACGCCCGAGCGGCTGGACGCCATCCTCGCCCGCCAGACGCCTGATGCGCAGAAGCGCGAAAGGGCCGACTTCGTCATCGACACCGGTCAGGGCCTGGAGGCTGCGCGGGCGGAGGTCGCCCGGGTGCTGGCGGCGGTGCGCGATCCGGCCTTCCGCTCCCGCCGGGCCTCGCCTGCCGATTGAAGGCGGGACCGAAACAGGGCATTGCGGACCCATGCCCCGCGAGATTGTCCTCGACACCGAGACCACAGGATTCGAGCCGCACCTCGGCCATCGCCTGGTCGAGATCGCCGCCCTGGAGATCGAGGACTTCCTGCCCACCGGGCGGAGCTTTCACGCCTACATCGATCCTGAGAGGGACATGCCCGTCGACGCTGAGCGGGTCCACGGGCTGTCCGCCGCCTTCCTGAAAGGCAAGCCGCGGTTCGCGGACCCGGAGGTGGCGCACGCCTTCCTGGAGTTTGTCGGCGAGGCCCCCCTGGTGGCGCACAACGCCGCCTTCGACCGGGCCTTCGTGAACTGGGAGCTGGGCCTGGCCGGGCTTCCCGACCTCCCCGAACCGCGCTGGGTGGACACCCTCGCCCTGGCGCGCCGGCGTTTCCCGGGGATGCAGAACTCCCTCGACGCCCTCTGCAAGCGGTTCCGCATCTCCCTCTCAGAGCGGGAGAAGCACGGCGCCCTCATCGACGCCCGCCTGCTCGCGGCGGTCTACCTTGAGTTGAGCGGCGGGCGGGAGCGCGGACTGGAGCTCACGGTGGCCCAGACCCCCGGCCAGGTCGCCCCGGGGTCGCCGACCGACTACGGGGCCCGGCCACGGCCCCTGGCCTTGCGCTCCACGGAAACCGAGCGCGCCGCCCATGCCGAGTTCGTCCTGGGAACCGTGAAGTCGGAGCTCTGGAAGGCCTGGCTGTAAGGGAGGCTGGCCTCAGGCCGTACCGACCACCACGCCCATGGTCTCAGCCTCGGCCTTGCGGGCCATGTAGACGGCGCCGAAATCGATCGGGTCCAGCATCAGGGGCGGGAAGCTCCCGTCCGCGGTCACATCCGCGATGATCCGCCGGGCGAAGGGGAAGAGGAACCTGGGGCATTCGACCAGCAGGACCGGCTCGAGGTTCTCGGCGGACACCCCGTCGACGGCGAAGAGGCCGCCATAGACCAGCTCCACCACAAAGACCGGGCCGTCTTCACGGGAGGCGCGGGCCGAGAGCTTGAGGTCCACCTCGAACAGGCCGTCTTCGCGACCCCGGGCGTTCATCTCGACGCCCATGTCGATCTGCGGCTGGCTTCCTCCCGCGCGAAGGATGTCTGGCGCCCTGGGGTTCTCGAAGGACAGGTCCCGGACGAACTGGGCCAGGATCCGGATCCCGGGCTCAGTGGAGCCGCCAGGGACGGTGGCGGGAAGGGACTCTGCGTCGGACATTCGGGGGCTCCGTCTGGGCTTAGGACCGCCCGGAGCGGCCTTCAAACCGGCGGGGCTGGCTATCATGAGGCCGTTCCCTGCGCAATCTCGGGTCCCAGCCCCTGACGCGCGGGGATTATGCCTCTATATTGTCTCTGAAACCCATGACCAAAGCGACCTGAACCCAGCCGTGCTCCAGCTCATCCTCCTCGCCCTTGTCGCCGCTGTCGCCCTTTTGCAGCTCTACGCCGTGCTCGGCCGCCGGATGGGCCGCCAGCCTGAAGAGGGCGCGGCCCGGCCGGAGCCCGCGGGCGCCGTGCGACGCCCCGCCGTGCCCCTGACGACCGAACCGGCCCCTCTGGAGGAAACCCCCTCGGGGCTTTCGGCGGTCCGGGCGCGTGACCCCAGCTTTGATCCCCAGGTTTTCCTGGCCAGCACCCGCAACAGCTACCGGACGATCGTCACGGCCTACGCCGCCGGCGACCGGGATGCTCTGGCGCCCCTGCTGACCGAGGATGTCTGCAAGGCCTTCGAGGCCGGGATCTCGGAACGGGAGGCCGCAGGCCGTGAGGAAGGCGTGGACATGCCTCACCCGCCCCGCTCCGATGTCGAGACCGTCGACATCGACGGCGACACGGTCCGCATCGGGGTCCGTTTCCTCGGCGAGCTGGTCCAGACCCAGAAGGCGTCCGGGGATGCCGAGCCCCGGGTCCTGCACCGGCGGACAGCCGAGCTCTGGACCTTCGAGCGCAACCTTGCGGACCGGGAGGGCGCCTGGCGCCTGGCCGGCGTCGACGTCGCCGAGGCCTGATACGTGCGGGTTCCCGGCCTGATCGCCCTGGCCGGGCTGCTGCTGGTCGCCGCCTGCGCCTCCCCGGGAGCCCAGCGCCCGGCGCCGACCCTTCCGGGCCCGGCGGCGCGCCCGCTCCCTGTCCCCGGCCCTACCCTTCCAGGGCCTCCCCTCCCGACGCCGCCCGCGCCATCAAGGCCGGAGGCGGACGCTATCGAACTGGGCGAGCTGCCTGGCTGGGCGGAGGAAGATCATGTCGCCGCTTTCGAGGGCTGGAGGGCGAACTGCACGGTCCGACGGCTGCCCGCCTTCGCCGCCGCCTGCCGGGCCGCCCTGGCGGTGGACCTCCTCGACGCCGACGGGGCGAGGACCTTCTTCGAGACGCGCTTCCTCGCCCAGCCTCTTCCAGGCGAGGGCGTCCTGACCGGCTATTTCGCCCCGGTGTATGAGGCCCGCCGGGTCCCGGACGAGACCTTTTCCGCCCCCCTGCGGCCCCGCCCCGCGGACCTGCCCCCCGAAGGCGGAGACTATCCCGACCGGGCGGCCATTGAGGCCCGACCCCCCTCCGACGCCCTGGCCTGGCTGCAGCCGGAGGACAAGTTCTTCCTCCAGATCCAGGGGTCCGGGACCCTGGTCTTCCCCGAGGGCCCGCCCGAGCGCGCCGTCTTCGCCGGGACCAACAGCCAGCCCTTCTCCGGCGTGGCCAACGCCATGCGCGAGCGCGGTCTTCTGGAGGCTGGCCAGACCTCGGCGGAGGGTATCCGCGCCTGGCTCGCCGCCCACCGGGGCCCCGAGGCGGCCGAGATCATGGCCCTCAATCCCCGCTATGTCTTTTTCCGGCTTGTCGCCGAGGACGGCCTGCCGCCGCGGGGGGCGGCGGGCGTTCCCCTGCCCCCCGGCCGCGCCATCGCCGTCGACCTGTCCCTGCATGCGCCCGGGGACGTCTACTGGATCGACGCCCGCAGCCCGATCCTGGCCGGCGCCTTCCCCACCTACCGGCGGCTTGTCACCGCCCTGGACACCGGCGGCGCCATCCGCGGTCCCATCCGCGCGGACCTGTACCTCGGCCAGGGCGCGGAAGCGGGCCTGGAGGCCGGTCGGATCCGGCATGTCCTGCGGCTCTACAGGCTCGTCCCCCGCCCATGAGGCGCCCGCTCCGTCCCGAGGAGTCCCGGCTCTGGTCGCAGGTGACCTCCACGGTGCACCCCCTGCCCGGGCGGGCCAGCGCCTCGCCGCCGCCGCCCGCCGGCCCCGGGGAAGCCCTGCCGGCGCCGGACCCCGCCGCCCCTCCCCTCCGGGTGGCGGTCTCGTCAGTGACCCGGAAGCCATTACCGGAGACTGGCCCCAAGGCGCTCGAGCCCGCGCGCCGCCGGCGCATCTCACGGGAGCGCGACCCCATCGGCGCCCACATCGATCTTCACGGCCTGGGCCAGGACGCCGCCCGGGCGACCCTGGAGCGGTTTGTCCTGGAGTGCTGGCGCGATGGCCTGCGCGCGGTGCTCGTGATCACGGGCAAGGGCGTCCGGGGCGACGGCGTCCTCCGCCGCCTGACGCCGGAATGGCTGGCGGCCCCGCACCTCCAGGCGGTCGTGGCGGGGATCTCGGAGGCGCATCGACGGCATGGGGGCGAAGGCGCCCTCTACATCGCCCTCAAGCGGCGCCCGTCCGACGCCAGCGGCCCGCCCAGGCCGTGACGCCCACGTGCCCGGCGACGTTGCCGAGGGTGCGCGAGAAGTCCGGGAAGGTCTCCACCGCCAGCAGCAGGGGGAGGAGCTCCATGGGCAGACCCAGGCTGATGAAGATGGGAACCAGGGTGGTGAAGAAGGTCACCGAGCTCGCCACCCCCACCGCTGCAAGGCTGACCAGGGCCGCCACCACCACCCCGGCGGCCACCTGCGCCGGTGCGAGGGAGATCCCGTAGAGGTGCGCGACATAGAGGGCCACCGCCAGGTTTCCGGCGGGGCTGGTGATCCGAAAGAGGGCCACGCCCATGGGCAGGACAAGGCCACTGACCCGCTCCGGGATCCCCAGGCGGGCGCAGGCCGCCAGCATGACAGGCAGGCAGGCCAGCGAGGACTGGGTGGAGATGGCCATGGCGCCCACTGGCGTCATGGCGCCGGCCAGGTCGCGGGGCGGGGTCCGCCCGCCGGCCAGGGCCGCGATGAGGCCGAGGGCGCCGGCCATGAGGCACATCAGGCTGACGACGATGACATAATGACCCAGAAGGCCTACGGCGCCGAAGCCCGTCCGAGCCCCCACGGTGAGGGCCAGGAGGAAGACGCCGCCGGGGGCCAGGACAAGGACCCAGCGGACGATCACCATCATGGCCGCCTGCACGCCGTCGAAGACCGTGACGAGCATGTCCCGACGCGCCGCGTCGAGCCGGGAGACGGCCAGTCCGAAGATCAGGGCGAAGACCACCAGGGAGGCCATGGCCCCGTCGGCGGCGGCCTTGAAGGGATTGGCCGGGATGAAGGCGCTGAGCCACTCCGAGAGGGGTGGAGTCTGCGGGATCTCCGCTCCCCCCCCTGTCGCCGTCGCCCGAAGGGCCGCCGCCGCCTCGCCCGGCGCCGGCCAGGCGGCCAGCAGGGCCGGGGTGAGCAGGGCCGTGAGGCTGGCGGCCAACAGGAGGCCGCCGCCGAAGGTCAGGAGGGCGCGCCCCGCCAGGCCGCCGCGGCCGACCGACTCGGCCGCCCGCGCCATGCCGGTGACCAGAAGGGCGAAGACCAGCGGAATGATGGTCATGCGGAGGGCGTCGAGCCAGACCCCGCTAATGGCCTCGGCCGCGCCTACAAGCTCCGCCTCGCCGGGCGCTTCGACGGCGTGCAGAACGGCGCCCGCGCCGAGGCCGGCGCCCAGGCCCAGCAGGATGAGGCTGGCGGGAGACGGCGCCTTCACGACGCGGCCGGGGTCCTGGCCGCCTTCTCCTCCAGTCCCGAGGCGCCTTCGCGGGCCTCCAGCCGGGCGGCGACCTCGTCCGCTGAGACCCCCGCCGCCGCCAGCAGCACCAGGAGGTGGTAGAGAACATCCGCGGCCTCTGCCGCCAGGCCGTCCCGGTCCCCGGAAACTGCGGCGACGATGGCCTCCACCGCTTCCTCGCCCAGCTTGCGCGCGGCGCGCGGCGGACCGTCCTGGAGCAGGCGGGCGGTCCAGGAGGTCTCCGGGTCGGCGTCCCGCCGGGCCTCGATGACCGCCTCCAGGCGCCCGAGCACCTCGCCGAGCCGGCTCATCCCGCGGGCTCCGTCTGGCGGACCGGCAGGCCGGCCGCCGCCATGGCGGCCTTGACCTCGCGGATGGAGACATCACCGAAGTGGAAGATCGAGGCGGCCAGCACGGCGTCCGCTCCGCCTTCGGTGACGGCTTCGACCATGTGCCGGGCCTCTCCTGCGCCCCCAGAGGCGATGACAGGAACCTTGACCGCGTTCGTCACCGCCCGCAACAGGCCGAGGTCGTAGCCGCTGCGGACCCCGTCCCGGTCCATGGAGGTCAGGAGGATCTCGCCGGCCCCGCGCCGCACCACCTCCTCGGCCCAGGCCGGGGCGTCCAGGCCCGTGTCCCGGCGTCCGCCATAGGTGAACACCCGCCATCCGCCCTCCGGCGTCGCCCGGGCGTCGACCGCCGCCACCACCGCCTGGGAGCCGAAGGCGTCGGCGCATCTGGAGATCAGGTCCGGATCCTCCACCGCCGCCGTGTTGACGCTGATCTTGTCGGCCCCGGCCAGGAGCAGGGCCCGGGCGTCCTCCACCGTGCGGATTCCGCCCCCCACCGAAAGGGGCATGAAGCAGACATCCGCGGTGCGCGCGACCACGTCGAGGAGGGCGCCCCGGCCTTCATGGCTGGCGGTGATGTCGAGGAACATGAGTTCGTCCGCCCCGGCCGCGTCGTAGGCCCGGGCCTGCTCAACCGGATCGCCGGCGTCCCGCAGGGCGACGAAGTTCACGCCCTTGACCACGCGCCCGTCCTTCACGTCGAGGCAGGGGATGACGCGGACCTTCAGCATGGTCAGGCCGAGGCCGCCAGGGCGACGGCCGGGTCGATGGCCCCATTGTACAGGGCCCGGCCCAGGACCGCGCCCGCCACGGGCGCGCCGCGCCGCGCCTTCAGCCGGATGATGTCCTCCACGGAGGCCAGGCCGCCGGCGGCGATGACCGGGATGGCCACGGCGTCGGCAATCGCCCCGAAGGCCTCGACGTTGAACCCCATCACCGTCCCGTCCCGGTCAATGTCGGTGATGATGAGCGCGCCCACCCCCACGTCCTCGAAGCGGCGGGCGACGGTGACGGCGTCCAGGTCCGTGCTCTCGGTCCAGCCCTGGGTGGCGACCTTGCCTGCGCGCACGTCCACGCTGACGGCGATCTGTTCCGGCCAGAGCCGGGCGGCCTCGATCACCATTTCGGGGTGGGTCACCGCGACGGTGCCGAGGATGACCCGGGAGACCCCGGCCTCGATCCACCGCTCCACGTCCTGCAGGCTGCGAATGCCCCCGCCCAGCTGGACGGGGGTGGAGACCGCCTCGAGGATCGCCTCAACGGCCTCGCCATTGACGGCCCTGCCCTCGACGGCGCCGTTCAGGTCGACTACGTGGATCCAGTGGAACCCGGCGTCGGCCCAGGCCCGGGCCTGGGCGGCCGGGGAGGTGTTAAAGACTGTTGCCGTGTTGAGGTCGCCATGCAGGACGCGGACGCATTCCCCGTTCTTGAGGTCGATGGCCGGATAGAGGATCAAGGGCGCCACTCCAGGAAACGTGACAGCAGGGCCAGTCCGGCGGACTGGGATTTTTCGGGATGGAACTGCACTCCCGCCATGTTCTCACGCACGACTGCGGCGGGGAACCGTCCCCCATGGTCGGCCTCCGCGGCCACATCAGCGGCGTCATCGGGCCAGAAGGCGAAGGAGTGGGTGAAGTACATGGGCGCCGCGCCGATGGCGGCGATCAGGTCAGGCCCGCGCGGGTTGACCAGGTCGTTCCAGCCCATGTGCGGGACCTTGGCTGCGGGATCCGCCGGGCGCAGCCGGCGCACCTCCCCGGGAATCCATCCCAGCCCGGGCGTTTCGCCGAACTCCAGGCCCCGCGAGGCCATAAGCTGCATGCCGACGCAGATGCCCAGGAAGGGGCGGCCCCGCCCGCGCACAGCTTCGTCCAGGGCCTCGCGCAGTCCGGGCCGCGCACCGAGGGCGGACATGCAGGCGGCGAAGGCGCCGACACCGGGGAGGACGATGCGGTCTGCGGCGAGGACTTCCTCCGGAACATGTGTCACCCGGACCTCGACCCGGCCGCCGGCGGCCCGGACGAGCGCCTTCTCGGCCGAGCGGAGATTGCCCGACCCATAGTCGATCAGGGCGAGGCGGCTCATGCGGTCAGAGCGAGCCCTTGGTGGAGGGCGCCTGTCCGCCGGCCCGCGGATCGATCTCCACCGCCTCGCGGAGGGCCCGTCCCAGGGCCTTGAAGCCGCTCTCGGCGATGTGGTGCGAATTGGCGCCGTAGAAGGTCTCGAGATGCACGCACGCGCCTGCATTGCTGGCGAAGGCGTGGTGGAACTCCTTGAAGAGCTCGGTGTCCATGTCGCCGACCTTCTGTGTCGGGAAGGCTGTCCGCCAGACCAGGTAGGGCCGATTGGACAGGTCGATGGCGCAGCGGGTGAGGGTCTCGTCCATGGGAATGACCGCCAGCCCGAACCGCCGGATGCCGCGGAAGTCTCCGAGGGCCTGGCGGACGGCCTGGCCGAGGACAATCCCGACATCCTCCACCGTGTGGTGAAAGTCGATGTGAAGGTCACCCTTCGCCTCGACCTCGAGGTCGAGCGAGCCGTGGCGGCCCAGGGAGTCCAGCATGTGGTCCAGGAAACCGATCCCGGTGGCGATGCGGGTCTGGCCCGCACCGTCCAGGTCGACCTTCACGGAAATCTTTGTCTCGCGGGTCTCGCGAACCACCTCGCCCCTGCGCGCCATGGCCTAGAGTCCTTCCTGGTCCGCCAGGGCGCGCAGGGACACCTGCGGCCGCGGCCCATAGTGAGAGATCACCTCGGACGCCGCCAGCGCCCCCAGGCGCCCGCAGGCCTCCAGCGGACGGCCCCTGGCGAGACCGTACATCACACCGGCTGCGTATTGGTCGCCGGCGCCCGTCGTGTCCACGACTTTTTCCACAGGCCGGGCGGGAATCGAGACCGTTCCGCCATCGGCCAGGAGGAGGGAGCCCTTCTCGCTGCGGGTGACGGCGGCGAGGCGCGTGCGCTGGCGCAGGCCGTCCAGCGCCACCGCCAGGTCGTCGGTCTCGAAAAGCGCCAGGGCCTCGGCCTCGTTGGCGAAGAGGAGATCGACCTGCGAGGAGATGAAGCCGAGGAGGGCCGCCCGGTGCCGCTCGACGACGAAGCCGTCGGACAGGGTCAGGGCGATCATCCGTCCGGAGGCCCTGGCCAGACCGGCGGCCTTGGCGAAGGCGCGCCGGGCGGCCTCGGCGTCGAACAGGTAGCCTTCCAGATAGACGATGCTCGCCTGCTCGATGACCGCGGGGTCGATGTCGTCGTCGGTGAACTCGACCGAGGCGCCCAGAAAGGTGCACATGGTGCGCTGGCCGTCCGGGGTGACATTGACCAGGCACCGGGCGGTCGCCGGCCCGCCGCGGAGGGGCCGGCTCGGGAAGTGGGCGCCGATGGCCCTCAGGTCGTGGGCGAAGACCTCGCCCAGCTGGT
>CANGRP010000072.1 GCA_947456005.1 Caulobacteraceae bacterium | reverse complement strand
GATGCGGTCGCCTGGAATCCGCCGGACCTGACCCGCCGGCTGGTCGCCATGATGTCGGCGGGGCAGGCGGCGCGGCTGGAGGCCCTCAGGGCCGCCGGCGGCCGGCATGTCGGCGCCTTCTTCCGCCGCACCCGGCGCGAGGACGGGCAAGGCGTCCAGAGGGCCGAGGCCCGGTTCGACGGCCTGGCCGGCTGCCTGCGCACCCCGAGGGGCGGATCCTCCCGCCAGTCGATCATCGTCGTCGAGGACGGCGCCGTACGCACCCGCTTGCTCACCCCCCGGGAGGCGGCCCGGCTGATGGGCCTGCCCGAGGCCTATGTCCTGCCGCGGGGGGTCTCGGCCGCCCTGCACGTGGCCGGCGACGGGGTCTGCGTTCCCGCCGTCCGCTGGCTGGCCGACGCCCTGCTGGAGCCCCTGCTGGACGCGCTGCCGGCGCCGCGGGTTTAGATTTCCTGCGCCGGCGCCGCGAAAACCCGCCTTTCCAAAAACGCCCGGGCGCCTAAGGTCGTCCTTCACTTTTCCGGAGACTTCGCCATGGCTGAATCCGCCTACGACGCCGCCCGCTATCGTCGCGCCGGCCGCGGCAAGGTCTATGAGTCCATCGTCGACACCATCGGCGACACCCCTCTGGTGGCCCTGCCCAACCTGACCCGGGCCCTGAAGCCGAAGGGGCGGGTCCTGGCCAAGCTGGAGTTCTTCAACCCCATCGCCTCGGTCAAGGACCGGATCGGCGTCTCGATGATCGAGAGCCTGGAGGCCCAGGGCCTCATCAAGCCGGGCGCCACCCTGATCGAGCCGACCAGCGGAAACACCGGCATCGCCCTGGCCTTCGTGGCCGCCTCCAAGGGATACAAGCTGATCCTCTGCATGCCGGAGAGCATGTCCATCGAGCGCCGCAAGATGCTGCTGCTGCTGGGCGCCCAGCTGGAGCTGACCCCCGCTGAGCGCGGCATGGCCGGAGCGGTGGCCCGGGCCAGGGAGCTGGTGGAGGCCACCCCCGGCGCGGTCATGCCCCAGCAGTTCGACACCCCCTCCAACCCCCTGATCCACCGGGTCTCCACCGCCGAGGAGATCTGGAACGATACGGACGGGGCGGTGGACGCCGTGGTCTCGGGCGTCGGCACGGGCGGCACCATCACCGGCGTCGGCCAGGTGCTGAAGGCGCGCAAGCCCGGCCTGAAGATGGTGGCGGTGGAGCCCGCGGCCTCACCGGTCCTGTCCGGCGGCAACCCGGCGCCGCACAAGATCCAGGGGATTGGCGCGGGCTTCGTGCCCTCCATCCTGGACCGGGGCGTGATCGACGAGATCATCCAGGTCTCCAACGAGGACAGCTTCGCCATGGCCCGTCGGGTCGCCAAGGAAGAGGGCATCCCTGTGGGCATCTCCTCCGGCGCGGCCCTGACAGCGGCCTTCAACCTGGCCGATCGTGACGACTATGCCGGCAAGACCATCGTCGCCATCATCCCCTCCTTCGCCGAGCGCTATCTTTCCACGGCCCTGTTCGACGGCCTCTGAGGCCGGCCGTGCCCGACGTCTTTGACCCGCAGGTCCGCTCGGCGGTCATGCGGCGGGTCAAGGGGCGTGACACCGGCCCCGAGCGGACCGTCCGGCAGGTCCTGACCCGACTGGGCGCCCGCTATCGCCTGTACCGGGCCGACCTGCCCGGCCGGCCGGACATCGTCCTGCCAGGCCGGCGCCTGGCGGTCTTCGTCCACGGCTGCTTCTGGCATGGACATGACTGTGCGCGGGGAAGCCGGGTTCCGCAGGAGAGGCGAGACTACTGGATGGCCAAGATCGCTGGCAACCGGGCGCGGGATGCGCGGAACGCTGAGGCCCTGGCGTCGGCCGGATGGCGGGTCGAGACGGTCTGGGAGTGCGAGCTCAAGGCCCGGGCCCTGCCGGCCATGGAGGCGCGGCTCAGGACCCTGCTGGCGGAGACGGCGCCTCGACCCTGATCTCAAACTTCACCGAGTTGGCGATGAAGCATTCGAGGTGGCTGGCCTCGTGGAGGGCCTCGAGGGCCTCGGGGTCCGGGGCCGGGCCGACCCAGGAGATGTCCGGCCGCAGGACCACCTCGACCAGGCCCTTCCGGCCCGGGGCGACCTCGCCCATCCGGCCGCGGGCGGCGTCGGCATAGCGGTCAATGACAAAGCCGGCCCGCCTCGCCTTGTCCAGGAAGGTCAGCATGTGACAGCTGGAGACGGAGGCCACCAGCATCTCCTCCGGGTCGATCCCGGCCGGGTCGGCCCAGCGGCCCACCACCGAAGGGGCGGCGGAGGCGAGGATCTCGGCGCCGCCGTCGAAGGTGATCCTGTGGGCCCGGCTGTAGCGCCCCCTGGGGAAGTCGGCGTCGGGCTGGACGGTCCAGGTGACAAAGGCGT
Source organism: Caulobacteraceae bacterium (assembly GCA_947456005.1). Lineage (GTDB taxonomy): Bacteria > Pseudomonadota > Alphaproteobacteria > Caulobacterales > Caulobacteraceae > Phenylobacterium. Next base: position 7,903 of record CANGRP010000072.1, on the reverse strand, counting down.
CGTGGTCGGACACGGGCGGCGGCTCCGGTTCAGAAGGCCTCGGCCGGAAGGGCCATGACGGTCTCGGCCCCGGACTTCAGGCGGGCCAGGTGGACCTGGGCCTCGGGCAGGACCCGGGCCAGGAAGAAGCGGCCGACGGCTAGCTTGGAGGTCCAGAACGGATCGGCGTCGCCGTCGGCGATCTTCGCCTGGGCGACCAGGGCCATCCGCGCCCACATCCAGGCGAGGGCGGTCAGGCCCACTAGGTGCAGGAAGTCGTGCGAGCCGGCGGCGGCGTTGTCGGGATGGGCCAGGCCGTTCTGCATGAGCCAGCCCACGCCTTCCTGCAGCTGGGCGCGGGCGCCGTCGAGGCCGTCGAGGAAGGGGTCGGTGGCCGCATCGCCCCGGGCGCCGGCCGAGAAGGCCTCCAGCTCGGCCAGCCAGGTCAGCATGGCCCGGCCGCCCTGGGCGGGCAGCTTGCGACCCACCAGGTCCAGGGCCTGGACCCCGTTGGTCCCCTCGTAGATCAGGGCGATGCGCACGTCGCGCATGTACTGGCTGGCGGGGAAGTGCTCGGTGAAGCCCGAGCCGCCATGCACCTGCAGGGCGTCGGAGCAGACCTTCAGCCCACGGTCGGTCAGGTAGGCCTTGACCACCGGCGTCATCAGGGCGGCGTAGTCGGAGGCCTTTTGGCGCACAGCTTCGTCGGGATGGCTGTGGGCGAGGTCGCCCTGCAGGGCGGCCCAGAAGAGGAAAGCCCGTCCCCCCTCGACCAGGGCCTTGCCCTCCATCAGCTGGCGGCGGACATCCGGGTGGACAATGATCGGGTCGGCGGGGCCGTCGGGGTTCTTCGGGCCGGTCAGGGCCCGGCCCTGCAGACGGTCGCGGGCGAAGTCAGAAGCCGCCTGGAGGGCCGCCTCGGCCTGGGCGATCCCCTGCAGGCCGACGCCGATGCGGGCCTCGTTCATCATCACGAACATCAGGGCCAGGCCCCGGTTCTCCTCGCCCACCAGCCAGCCGACGGCCTCCTCGTGCCGCATGACGCAGGTGGCGGAGCCGTGGATGCCCATCTTCTCCTCGAGGCCATCGCACCAGACGCTGTTGCGCGCCCCGGGCTTGCCGTCGGCGTCGGGGATGAACTTGGGCACGATGAAGAGGGAGATGCCGCGCACGCCCTCGGGCGCGCCCTCGACCCGGGCCAGCACCAGGTGGACGATGTTCTCCGCCATGTCGTGCTCGCCCCCGGAGATCCAGATCTTGGTTCCGGAAATCCGGTAGCCGCCATCCGCCTGGGCGACCGCGCGGGTGCGCAGGAGGCCGAGGTCCGTGCCGCAATGCGGCTCGGTCAGGTTCATGGTCCCGCACCACTCGCCCGAGGCCAGCCTGGGCAGGTAGAGGGCCTTCTGGGCGTCGGAGCCGCCGTTGAGGATGGCCGAATAGGCGCCGTGGGTCAGGCCTGGATACATCGAGAAGGCCATGTTCGCCGAGGAGCTCATCTCGGAGAAGGACAGGTTGATCACATGCGGCAGGCCCTGGCCGCCAAAGGCGGTGTCGGCCCCGATGGCGGCCCAACCGCCCTCCACCAGCTGGCGGTAGGCGTCGGCGAAGCCCGTCGGGGTGCGGACCGAATGGTCCGGCGACCAGGTGCAGCCTTCCTTGTCGCCCACCGCATTGAGGGGCGCCAGGACGCCGGAGGTGAACCGTCCGGCCTCCTCCAGTATCTGGGCCACCACCTCCGGCCCGGCCTCGTCAAAGCCCGGAAGATCGGCGTAGGTCCCGATCTCGAGGACATCGTTCAGCAGGAAGGCGTGCTCACGGACGGGCGGGCGGTAGGGCATGGGAAACTCCGGGAAGGCAGGGGCGGCGGGGCGGGCGTCAGCCGGCGCGTCGCATCTCGCCGGGCCGGGGCCGCCGGGGACGGATGGCCTCGACGGGCTGCTCCAGCAGGTCCGGACGGGTCTGCTTCAGCTGGGACTCCAGGCGCGCGCAGGCCTCCTGCAGGACGTCGACGGCCATGTCGATGTCCCGGCGCTGGGACTCCAGAGCGCGGATCCGCTCGCGGAACTTGGCCAGGGAGATGGCGTTCTGGGTGGCGCAGCCGTCGCCCAGTTCATAAAGGTCGAGGATCTCGCCGATCTCGGACAGGGCCAGGCCGACGCGCTTGCCGCGCAGGATCAGCTGGAGGCGGGCGCGGTCCTTGTAGGAATAGACCCGGTTCATGCCGTCGCGCTCGGGGAAGATGAGGCCCTTGTCCTCATAGAAGCGCAGGGCGCGGGGCGTGCAGCCGAACTCCTGGCAGAGCTGGCGGATGGTGAAGGTGCGGGCGGGACGGCGCAGTTCAGCAGGCATTGGAAGGCCCTCCGTCAAGGTTGAACAGGTGACGCGCACGTAAGAAGGCCTTACGTGAACGTCAAGACCCCGACCTACGCCTCCGGCCGGTTCCGACGGGCGCTGCGGGCCCCGGCTGCGGGCAGGTGGATCTCGAAGACCGAGCCGGCGGGTCCGGTGGCGGCCATGACCAGCTCGCCCCCATGCCCCTGGACAAGCTCCCGGGCGATGGCCAGGCCCAGCCCCGCGCCATCCGGCCGGCCTGAGCCCGCAAAGGGCTGGAAGAGCCGCTCCCGGGCGCGTTCGGACAGGCCGGGGCCGTTGTCGGCCAGCACAATGACATCGGCCTCCCCCTCGCGCCGCCATCCGGCCCGGACCACCCCGGAGCGGGGCGGCAGGACCGCCTCGATCGCCTCCCGGGCGTTGCGCATCAGGTTGACCAGGATGCGGTGAAGCTGGTCCGGGTCCGCCTCGACCAGGACTCCTGAGGCGACGTCGCAGACAAAGAGGACGCCCTCGGGCCGGTCCGTCAGCCGACCCTCCTCAGCGGCGTCGGCCAGGGCCCGGGGCAGGTCCACCGGCACGGGGGCTGGCGGCGCCTCCTGGGTCTTGCCATAGGCGAGGACGTCGCTGGCCAGCCTGACGGCCCGGTCCAGGGCGCGCTCCAGGCGCGGCAGGGCCTGGGCGACCCGGGGGTCGGGCACCGCAGCGAGGCGCTCCGAGGCCATCTGGGCGCTGGTCAGCATGTTGCGCAGGTCGTGGTTGATCTTGGCCACAGCCTCGCCCAGGGCGGCCAGGCGGGCGCGGGAGGCCAGGGCGACGCGCAGGTCGGCCTGCATGCGGTCCAGCTCGATCTCGGCGCGACCGATCTCATCCCGACGGCCAGAGGGATCGAGGTGGGCGGCGGGGTCGTCCGGGTCGGCGCGGAACCGCTCCATGGCCCGGGTGATCCTCTGCATGGGCCGGACAAGGAAGAAGTTCAGCGACAGGAAGACCAGGGCCCCGGCCAGGCCGGCGACGAACAGGGTGGTGAAGACCAGCTGCCAGAGATAGGCCTTGAGCTCGCCCTTCAGGGGGGCGTGGGGGGCCACCACCTCGATGAACTCGGCCTCCTCGCGGAAGCGCGGCTCGGCGATCACCCGGACCGCCCGGTCATCGCCCGCGCTGAGGGTCTGGAAGGGCGCCAGGAGCCAGGAGCTGACCGCCTGCTCGCGAAGATCGACCAGATAGGGCGCCTCGTCCCGGCGGGGGCCCTGCAGGACCAGCCGCCGCAGGCCTCGGGACTGGATGGCCACGGTCTCGACCCCGGCGCCGGCCAGCAACTGGGCGGACAGCTTCTCAGACACCACCCGGTCAGGCGCCACCTCCGTGGCCAGGGAGGCCAGTTCCGCGGCCCGCACCCGGTCGAGGAGCCAGTTGCGCTCGAAGGCCGCCAGGGCGGGCGGCAGGATGAAGGCGCCGGCCAGGGCGACGAAGAGGGTGGTCAGCACGAGGAGGCGCGCGGACAGGCCGCCCGGCCAGAAGAGCCTCCTGCCGGTTCGACCCCATCCGGCCTTACCGGCGGCGGGTTCTGGCGCCTGGACTTCGGCCATGTCTCTCCAGTAGGCGAAAGCCGGCCTGCGGGCAACGCGCGCGGGGGTCTCAGCGGGCGCCTACGGCCTCGGTGAGGGTGCGGAACCCGTCGGCGCGCAGGCGGGCGGCGAGGTCGCGGCCGAGGCGGACCGCCAGGCCCGGCCCGGCGTAGACCAGGGCGGAGTAGAGCTGGACGGCCGAGGCCCCGGCGCGGATCCGCACGTAGGCGTCGGCCCCGGAGGCGATCCCGCCCACGCCGATCAGGGGCAGTCGCCCTGCGGCGGCGTCGCTGAACCGGCCCAGCACCGACTGGGCGAGATCCCGCAGGGGGGCTCCGGACAGGCCCCCGGTCTCGCCGGACAGGGGTGAGCGCAGGCCCGGGCGGCTGATGGTGGTGTTGGCGACGATGATCCCGGAGATCCCGAAGGCCAGCACGGTCTCGACGATGGCCTCGATCTCGGCGTCGTCCAGGTCGGGGGCGACCTTCAGGAAGAGGGGAACGGCGCCGGTTGCCAGCAGGGTGTCGCGGGTCTCGGCCGCCCTCCCCAGAAGTTCCTCGAGGGCCGCGCGGGTCTGCAGCGCGCGCAGGCCGGGCGTATTGGGCGAGGAGATGTTGAGCGTGAACCAGTCGGCCAGGCCCCAGAGCCGCTTCAGCCCCGTGACATAGTCGCCGATCCGGTCCTCGGAGTCCTTGTTGGCGCCGATGTTGGCGCCGACGGGGCCGGGGCGGCCCGGCCGGGCGAGGCGGGCGGCGAAGGCCTCCAGCCCGGCGTTATTGAAGCCCATGCGGTTGATGACCGCCTGGTCTTCCGAGAGCCGGAACAGGCGCGGCCGCGGATTGCCGGACTGGGGCAGGGGGGTGAGGGTGCCGCACTCCACGAAGCCGAAGCCCGCCGCCAGCATGGGGCCAAAGGCCTCGGCGTTCTTGTCGAAGCCGGCGGCCAGGCCGACGGCGCTAGGCAGGGACAGGCCCGCGACGGTCGTCGCCAGGATCGGGTCGGGCGCCGGGGCGCGGGGGCCGAGCCCGAGCGCCAGGGCCCGGATAGTCAGGCGGTGGGCGTCCTCGGGATCGAGGGTCCTGAGGGCTACAGCGGCGAGGTCGTGCAGGCCGCTCATGGCGTGAGGTCCAGTTGCGGGACGCCGTCGGCGCCGAGGGGCGCGGGCAGGACCCGGCGGACGACGGCGGCGGGGAGCGCGCTATAGAGGTGGGGAAAGATGTCCCCGCCCCGGGACGGCTCCCAGACCAGAGCCTCCCCGAGGTCGTCGCCCTCGACCTCCAGCACCACCAGGCCGGCCTGGCCCGCGAAGTGCCGGGCGGCGGTCTCGGGCGCCTGGGCGGCGGTGGAGAAGTGGATGTAGCCGTCGGCCAGGTCCACGGCGGACCCGACGAACCGCCCAGCCTCCCGGGCGGCGTCCCACTCTGCGCGCGGCAGGATCTTGTAGATCCGGGTCATCCGAGGGGGTCAGGCTGGAAGAAGCCGTCGAACGCCGGGCGGCCGTTGGCGTCGAAGGCGAAGGCCACCGCCGCCGAGGTGGGGAAGCCGCTGCGGATGCGGGACAGGATGTCCGACGGTCCTGAGGCCGCGACCATCAGGGCCTCGGCCAGCTCCTGGAGCCCCGGGTTATGGCCGACCAGAAGGATCACCCCGGCGGCCTCCGCGCTGCGGGCCAGGCGCTGCATCTCCGGGGCCTCGGCCAGGTAGAGGCCTTCCTCGAAGCGGACCTCGCAGCCCGGCAGGAGGCCGCTCATGGCCGCCCAGGTCTCCCGGGTGCGCACGGCGGCGGACACCAGGGCCAGGTCCGGGATCAGGCCGACATCGGCCAGGGCTGAGGCCACGGCGGCGCTGGCCTCGCGCCCTCGCCCCGTCAGCCGCCGCCCGAAGTCGCCGCCCGTCTCCGAGCCCGCCTCGGCCTCCCCGTGCCGGAGGAGAATCAGCCTGTCCATGCCCGCTCCAAATCCCTTGCGGGATGTTCATAGCCGCACCACCGCCGTGTGCGAAGCGGTTGACAGCGAAACGGACAGACGGTCCAAGCGGGCCGATGAAGGCTCTCTCGTCCCCTCATGACGGAATCGAGTCCGGCGGCGGCGTCTGGCGGTTCCCCGCCGACCGCCCGCTGAGGCTGGACTCGGGGGCGACCCTGGCGCCCCTGGAGGTCGCCTACCGGACCTACGGCCACCTCAACGCCGACCGCTCGAACGCGGTCCTGGTCATGCACGCCCTGACCGGCGACCAGTACCTGGCCTCCACCCACCCGGTGACCGGCAAGCCCGGCTGGTGGACCCGGGTGGTGGGACGCGGCCTGCCCCTCGACCCCGACCGCTTCTTCATCATCTGCGCCAACGTCCTGGGCGGCTGCATGGGCACGACGGGGCCGGGCTCGACCGACCCGGCGACCGGCGCGCCCTGGGGCCTGGCCTTCCCGGTGATCACCATCGCCGACATGGTCCGCGCCCAGGCCATGCTGGTGGAGGCCCTTGGGATCGAGACCCTGTTCGCCGTGGTGGGCGCCTCCATGGGCGGCATGCAGGCCCTCCAGTGGGCGGCGGACTATCCCGAGCGGATCTTCTCGGCGGTCTGCATCGCCGGGGCGGCCCGGCATTCGGCCCAGAACATCGCCTTCCACGAGGTGGGCCGGGCGGCGATCATGGCGGATCCCGACTGGCGCGGCGGCGCCTACGAGGCGGCGGGGGTGCGGCCGGAGAAGGGCCTGGCCGTCGCCCGCATGGCGGCTCACATCACCTACCTGTCCGAGGCGGCCCTGCAGCGCAAGTTCGGCCGCGAGCTGCAGAGGGACGGCCTGTCCTGGGGCTTCGAGAGCGACTTCCAGGTCGAGAGCTACCTGCGCCACCAGGGGGCCAGCTTCGTCGACCGGTTCGACGCCAACTCCTACCTCTACATCACCCGGGCCCTGGACTATTTCGACCTGGCGGCGGCCTATGGCGGACAGCTGGCGAGCGCCTTTGTCCCGGCGCGGGATGTTCGCTTCTGTGTCCTGTCCTTCTCTTCGGACTGGCTCTACGCCACGGCGGAGAGCCGGCATGTGGTGCGGGCCCTCAACGCCGCCGGCTGCCGGGCCAGCTTCGTCGAGATCGAGACCGACAAGGGCCACGACGCCATCTTCCTGGAGGAACCGGCCCTGGACTCGGCCCTGCGCGGCTTCCTGACCTCGGCCGCCGAGAAGCGGGGTCTGGCGTGAGCCCGGCCCTCCGCGAGGACTTCCGCGAGATCCTTCGCCTGACGCCGGACGGGGCGCGGGTGCTGGACGTGGGCTGCGGGGAGGGCGACCTCCTGGACCTGCTGACCCGGGAACGGGGCGTCGACGGCCAGGGGCTGGAGATCTCCGCCGACGGGGTCTCGGCCTGCCTGGCCCGGGGCCTGGCGGTTGTGCAGGGCGACGCCGACCGCGACCTCGACAGCTTCCCAACCCGGGCCTTCGACATGGCCATCCTCTCCAAGACCCTGCAGCAGATGCGCGACCCCCGGCATGTGGTCTCGGAGCTCCTGCGGATCGCCGATCGGGCGGTGGTGAGCTTCCCGAACTTCGGCCACTGGCGGGTGCGTTGGGCCCTCCTGGCGCGGGGACGGATGCCCGAGACCCGGGCCCTGCCCAACCCCTGGTGGTCCACGCCCAACATCCACCTGTGCACCCTGCACGACTTCCTCGCCCTGACGGATGACCTGGGCCTGAGGATCGAGGCCTGCGCGGCCCTGTCGGGCGGCCGGCCCGCCCGGCCCATCGACCCCCGCTCGGCGCTGGAGAACTGGCGCGCCGAGGCGGCGGTCTTCGTGCTGAGGCGCGGCTAGGTCGCGGCGATTCCGCTGACCGCCGCTGTCATCTCCCCAAAAAGAAAGAGTCACATCGCCAGTTGCTCCCCCAAGGGGGAGCTGTCAGCGAAGCTGACTGAGGGGGTCTAGGGCGCCTCCGCAGACCCCCTCCGGCCCGCTGCGCGGTCCACCTCCCCCTGGGGGGAGGAATTAGGGAGCCATTGCTCCCCCAAGGGGGAGCTCCCGGCGAAGCCGGG
>CANGRP010000071.1 GCA_947456005.1 Caulobacteraceae bacterium | reverse complement strand
GCCAGGACAAGCGACATGGGATCCGCCGAGCCGACATCCTCCATGGCGGCCCGGACCAGCCGGCGGGCGATGAAGAGCGGCTCCTCACCGCCCTCGAGCATGCGGGCGAGCCAGTACAGGGCGGCGTCGGGATCGGAGCCCCGTATCGACTTGTGAAGGGCGGAGATGAGGTTGTAGTGCCCCTCGCGGTCCTTGTCGTAGGCCGGGCTGCGCTTTTGCAACAGGCGCCCGAGGGCGGCGGGGTCGAGGGGCGTGGCGGAGCCCACGCCGAAAAGCGTCTCGGCGAGGGTGAGGAGATAGCGGCCATCTCCATCCGCCAGGGCGACCAGGGCGGAACGGGCCGCCCCCGTCAGCGGAAGCGCCCGGCCCTCAGCGGCCTCGGCGCGGCCCAGGAGGGCCTCCTGAGCGGCTTCGTCCAGCCGCCTCAGGACGAAGACCTGGCATCGGGACAAGAGGGCCCCATTCAGCTCGAACGACGGGTTCTCCGTAGTCGCCCCGACCAGGGTGACCACCCCCTCCTCCACCCAGGGCAGGAAGCCGTCCTGCTGGGCCCGGTTGAAACGGTGAATCTCGTCTACGAACAGGAGGGTGGCCTGCCCGGCCTGACGCCGGAGGCGGGCCTGCTCGAAGGCCTTCTTGAGGTCCGCCACCCCGGAGAAGACGGCGGAGATCTGCTGGAACTCATAGCCTGCCGCCTGGGCCAACAGGCGGGCGATGGTGGTCTTGCCGACCCCGGGAGGGCCCCAGAGCACCATGGAGGCCAGCCGGCGACTGGCCGCCATCCGCCCGATAGGCCCCTCGGCCGACAGGAGGTGGTCCTGGCCTGCGACCTCGCCGAGCGTCCGCGGCCGCAGGCGCTCCGCCAAGGGCGCGGGGTTGGGCGGCGTCAGGCCCGCAGCTTCGAACAGGTCGGCCATGCCGCGAGACTAACCGCTTCGCGGGGCCGGGTCAGGTCCGGAAATTGGCGGTGATCTCGCGGTCGCCCCGCAGGATGGTGACCTGCCAGGTTCCGGCGGGCGCGGCCAGGGCGCCCCGGAGGTCGGAAACCGTAGCGATGTCGCGCCCGTTGACCTTCCGCACCACGTCCCCGGGACGGAGGCCCGCGTTCATGGCGAAGCCCCGGGAAATGTTGATGATCAGGACGCCGCGGGCAGCGAAGGGATCCACGCCGAGCTCGTCGGCCACCGCCGGCGAGACATTGACGACAGTGGCGCCCTGGAAGGGGTTGCGGCCCTCCACCTGCCAGTCGTCCCGCGCCGGGCGAGCCGGCGGGGTCTCGGCGCGGAGATTGGCGGAGACCAGCCCGTCGCCACGGCGTACGCTGAGCTTGAGCACTTCGCCGGGCCGGGCGGCGCCGACCGCGAAGGCGATGGCTGCGGGATCCGCCGCTGGGCGTCCATTGACGGACAGGATGACGTCCCCAGACCGGAGCCCGGCGCGCTCGGCGGGACCGCCGGGCCAGATATCGGCGACCAGGGCCCCCTGGGGCGTGTCCAGCCCGAGGCTGCGGGCGATCTCCGGGGTCACCGGCTGGGTGCGAGCGCCCAGCCAGGAGCGCACGAGCACGTTCCCGCCGCCTGCCGCCGCCTCGACCACCCGTCGGACCATAGCGGCCGGAATGGCGAAGCCGACTCCCGCAGAGGCGCCGGACCGGGAGACGATGAAGCTGTTGACCCCGATCAGGTCGCCATCCATGTCGACGAGAGCCCCGCCTGAATTGCCCGGATTGATGGCCGCGTCGGTCTGGATATAGGTCATGGGCGCGCCGCCCTGCGGGTCCGCAGTCCTGTTGAGGGCGGAAATGATCCCGTTCGTGACCGTCTGGCCGACACCAAAGGGGTCTCCGATGGCCAGGACGAGGTCGCCGACCTGGGCGTCGCCGGAATCGTCGATGGGCATGACCGGCAGGCGCTCGGCGCCGACGTCGATCTTCAGAACCGCGAGGTCGCCCCGCGGATCCACCAGCAGCACCCGGGCCGGGAATTCCCGCCTGTCGGACAGGGCCACGGTGATCTCCCGCCCCCCTTCGACGACGTGGTTGTTGGTGATGATGATCCCGTCGGCCCGGACAATCACGCCGGACCCAAGGGAGCCCTCAACGCGGCTGGGCGGGACCCCCATGCCGAGCATCTGCCAGAAGGGATCGACCTGCTGGCGGACCACGCGCTTGGCCGAGATATTCACCACCGCCGGCGCCGCCCGCTTCACCACCGGGGCGAAGGACGCCTTCATGTTGAGGGCGTCGGATGGCGCGGCGCGGGTGGGCTGCGCCAGAGGCGGCGGTTGAGCCTGCGACCGGCTCGTCGGCCCGGAGCAGGCGGCGAGCAGGACGAGGGCCGGGACAACATAACGGTACAGGCGCATCGGATTCCTCTCAGGAAGCCCCGTGGTGATCCCTCAGGTTTTCGGCGCAATCAAGGCGCGCAGCGACCTCAGGTCTTCGAAGGCTCCGCGCCTGCGACTGGCGGGGTCGGATCGGGCCGGCCAAACCGCCAGGCGACCGCCAGGGCTGCGAACATCAGGGCGGAGGCGATCAGGATGGGCAGGCCCGGCCAGGCCGCCATGTCCTCGTGTCGCAGGGCGAAGGCGAAGCTGCCGCCGAAGAGGAAGGGGCCGATGATGGTGGCGATCCCCGTGAGGCTCTGGTTGGCCCCCTGGAGACGCCCCTGCGCCTCGGGACCAACCCTGCGCGTCATGAGGCCCTGCAGGCCCGGGCTGAGAAGATTGCTGAGGGCGAAGACCGGCGCTGCGGCAAGGTAGGCGATGCCGGTCGGGGCAAGCCCGTAGGCGAGGAAGCCCAGGGCTGCGCCCGCGCAACCGATCAACAGAGCGCCACGCTCGCCCAACCGGCGAACGATGGGGCCTACGGCGAGGGTCTGCATAAGGATTCCCAGGCCGCCGGTCAGGAACATGGTCAGGCTGATGGTCTGGATGTCCCAGCCGTAACGGTGCCCCGTGTAGAGGACGAAGATCGCCGGCAGGACGTTGTGGGCGATCTGGAACAGGAAGCCGACGGTGGCCAGGCCGACCAGCCGGCCTTGTTCCCGCAGGAACTGGAGCGATCCCACCGGATTGGCGCGACGCCAGTCGAACCGCGCGCTGCGCTTCTCCGGCGGAAGGGACTCGGGGAGGACGAACAGGCCGTAGAGGAAGTTCAGGAAGGCCAGGGCGCCCGCGACGGCGAAGGGCAGCCGGATGGCGAAGTCCCCGACCAGCGACTCCATGAGGGGACCCGCCAGAAATCCGCCCAGCACCGGGCCGATCAGGAAGCCAAAGCCGAAGGACGCGCCCATGAACCCGAAGTACCGGGCCCGCTCCTCAGGAGGCGTGACGTCGGCAACATAGGCGTTGGCGGTCGAAAAGCTCGCCGCCGTCATGCCGTTCACGATCCGCGCCAGGAAGAGCCACATCAGGCTGGGCGCAAAGACCAGGAAGAGGAAGTCGAAGGCCAGGCCCAGGAAGGAGATCAGGAGCACAGGCCGCCGCCCGATACGGTCCGAGAGAACTCCCAGGATAGGCCCGAAGATGAACTGCATCAGGCCCCAGACGGCGCCAAAGACCATGGTCCATTCCGCAGCCGAGGCGGTGTCGCCGCCCGCAAACTCCTTCACCAGGGCCGGCAGCACCGGTATCGTCACGCCGAAGGACACAGCGTTCAGGAGGGCGGAGGCGAAAATGAACCCGAACGCGGCCTTGCGGCCGGCGGGCGTCGAGTGCGTTGTGGTCATGGTCCGGGATCCCCTTGCACGAACCTTGGCCCGTCGGTCGCCGCCCTGCAACCCGCCGAAATGAAGAGACCCCGGCGCACGGCCGGGGTCCGAAGCCCTCTTACGAAGACTGAGCCGGGATCAGGCGTCGGCGAAAGCCGAGGTCTGCACGGGACCGGAATCCTTGCCCTTCTCGGAGGGATCGCGGTCCACGAACTCGATCACCGCCATGGCGGCGTTGTCACCGTAGCGGAAGCCTGCCTTGAGGACACGGGTGTACCCGCCGCGACGCTCGGCATAGCGAGGTCCGAGGGTGGCGAAGAGCTTGCCGACCTGTTCCACGTCGCGGATCTGGCTGATGGCCTGCCGGCGGGCGTGAAGGTCGCCACGCTTGGCCAGCGTGACCAGCTTCTCGACGACGGGCCGCAGTTCCTTGGCCTTCGGCAGGGTGGTGACGATCTGCTCATGCTTGATGAGGCTCGCGGCCATGTTGGCGAACATAGCGGTCCTGTGGGCGCTCGTCCGTCCCAGCTTGCGGTGCGCATTACCGTGGCGCATGGCGGTCTCTCCTCGGAGGCGGGGCGTCTCGCGACGCGCCGCAGGATTACATCTGGTCTTCGAACTTCTTGGCCAGCTCTTCGATGTTCTCAGGCGGCCAGTTGGGAACGTCCATGCCGAGATGCAGGTTCATGCCGGCGAGCACTTCCTTGATCTCGTTCAGCGACTTGCGACCGAAGTTCGGCGTGCGGAGCATCTCCGCCTCCGTCTTCTGGATCAGGTCGCCAATGTAGACGATGTTATCGTTCTTCAGGCAGTTGGCCGAGCGGACCGACAGTTCCAGCTCGTCGACCTTCTTCAGGAGGGCCGGGTTGAACGGCAGTTCGGGCTTGGAGTCGGAATCCGACTTCTTCTTGGGCTCCTCGAAGGTGATGAAGAGCTGCAGCTGGTCCTGAAGGATCCGGGCGGCGTAGGCCACGGCGTCCACGGGCGAGACCGCACCGTTGGTCTCGACCTCGATGATCAGCTTGTCATAGTCCAGGCTCTGCCCCTGGCGGGTCGGCTCGACCCGGTAGGCGACCCGCTTGACGGGTGAATAAAGGCTGTCGACGGCGATCAGGCCGATCGGCGCATCCTCAGGCCGGTTCATTTCGGCGGGGACATAGCCCTTGCCGTTCTGGACCGTGAACTCCATCCGGACGCTGGCGCCCTCATCGAGGGTGCACAGAACATGGTCGGGATTGAGAATCTCGATGTCCGCGCCAGTCTCGATCTGCCGGGCGGTCACAGCACCAGGGCCCTGAGCGCGAAGGGTCATGCGGCGCACACCCTCGGTGTGCATGCGCAGGCCCAGCTGCTTGATGTTCAGGACAATGTCGACGACGTCCTCACGAACGCCTTCCAGGGAGGAGAACTCATGGACGACCCCGTCGATCTGCACCGCGGTCACCGCAGCGCCCTGAAGCGACGAGAGTAGGACCCGGCGCAGGCTGTTGCCCAGGGTCACGCCGAAACCGCGCTCCAGGGGCTCGGCCACCAGCCGCGCCTTGCGGGCGGGGTCGGCGCCAAGCTCGATCGCCGGCTTCTCGGGACGGATGAGTTCGTTCCAGTTTCTTTCAATCACGGATGAATGTCCCTCGAACGCAGGATCAACGGACGCGGATAGCGCAGCCCGTCGAAGGAGAAATGCGATATCTTACGGCTTAGACTCGCCGCCGCTTCGGCGGGCGGCAACCATTGTGCGGGATGGGCGTCACGTCGCGGATCGTCGTGATTGTCATCCCGACCGCCTGAAGCGCCCGGAGAGCGGATTCACGGCCGGACCCAGGGCCGGACACATTGACCTCGAGGGTCTTCACCCCGTGCTCCGCCGCCTTCCGGCCTGCGTCCTCGGCAGCCATCTGGGCGGCGTAAGGCGTGGACTTCCGGGACCCCTTGAACCCCATCGTGCCGGCGGAAGACCAGGAAATGGCGTTCCCCTGCGCATCCGTGATGGTGATCATGGTGTTGTTGAACGAGGCGTTCACATGCGCCACGCCGGAGGTGATGTTCTTGCGTTCGCGCCTTTTGACGCGAGCCGGTTCCTTGGCCATCGCTTGTTTCTCTTACTTCTTCTTGCCGGCGATCGGCTTGGCCGGGCCCTTGCGGGTCCGGGCGTTGGTATGGGTGCGCTGTCCCCGGACCGGGAGGCCCTTGCGGTGACGCAGCCCCCGGTAACAGGCCAGATCCATCAGCCTCTTGATGTTGACGGCGGTATCGCGGCGCAGGTCGCCCTCGACCGTGTAGTCACGGTCGATGGCCTCACGGATCTGCAGGACCTCGGCGTCGCTCAACTGATTGACGCGTCGGGAATCCTCGATTCCGACCTTGCTCACGATCTCGGCGGCCTTAGCCTGGCCGATGCCATGAATGTACTGAAGCGCGATCACAACGCGCTTGTTCGTGGGGATGTTTACGCCGGCTATACGGGCCACGTCTGATGCTCTCCTAGTCACGCAAAGATGCGCGAGCGTCGCCCTGACCGGGTCAAAAGGCCAGAACGTCCCTCGCGCGTTTCGCGGAAGGGCCTCGTGTATGGAATAGAACCCTTCTCGTCAATGGCATGGGCGCCATTTTTCTACGCTCCCCGACTCCTTCGGAGCAGGTCCGAAGGATCCAGCGTCCCATAGGCGCCGGACCCCGGACGTCTTCCTTCAGGCACGCCCCAGAGCGTCATCGATGGCGGCGGCCACAGTTTCGATCGACCCCATACCGTCGACCTCCACAAGCTTCCCTGCGTCCGCATAGTAGGGAATCAGGGGCGCCGTCTGGGCGTTGTAGGCGCTCAGACGGACCTTAAAGCTTTCGGGATTATCGTCGGGCCGACCGGACGCTGCAAAACGCCCGGCGATCCGCTCGGTCAAGGCCTGGTCATCGACCCTGAGGCGGAGGACCAGGTCAATGGCGGCCCCCCTGCCCCTCAGCATGGCGTCCAGCGCCTCGGCCTGGGCGAGGGTGCGGGGAAAGCCGTCGAAGATGGCCCCACCCGCGGCCTCGGCCTCGGGCAGGCGTTCCTCGATCAGGGCGACAACGATCTCATCCGTCACCAGCTCGCCGCGCTGCATCACGCCTTCGACCCTCTTGCCGAGCTCAGAGCCAGAGGCGATGGCGGCGCGGAGCATGTCGCCGGTGGACAGCTGCACCATGTTGCGGGTCTCCACGAGCCGCTTGGCCTGGGTGCCCTTGCCCGCCGCAGGCGGCCCGAAAAGGATGAGGTTCATGTGCGCCGCTCCCCGTCGTCCGACCCTGTCCCGGGCCGTTGATTGCGTCTGTCCGCCTAACGCTCCCGTCCGCCGCGGAGACGCGACTTCCGGATGAGCCCCTCATACTGGTGAGAGAGCAAATGAGACTGGATTTGGGTCACCGTGTCCATGGTGACGCTCACGACGATCAGGATCGACGTCCCGCCGAGGTAGAAGGGCGCCTTGTAAAACGCGATGAGGGCCTCAGGCAGAAGGCATACGGCGGCGATGTAGGCGGCGCCGATGACGGTCAGGCGAGTGAGGACATAATCCAGATAGGTCGCCGTGCGCTTGCCCGGTGAAATCCCGGGGATGAAGCCTCCATACTTGCGGAGGTTCTCGGCCGTCTCATCGGGATTGAACACGATCGAGGTGTAAAAGAAGCAGAAGAAGACGATCAGCGCGCCGTAGAAGACCATGAACACGGGCTGTCCGTGCTGAAGCTGGGCGACGGCCCCCGGCATCCACTGGAGCCACTGGGGCAGGTTCGCTGTGGCCAGGAAGCCCATCGCCGTCGCTGGCAACAGAAGAAGGGACGAGGCGAAGATCGGCGGAATCACCCCGGCGGTGTTGACCTTCAGGGGCAGGAAGGAACTTTCACCCCCAAACATCCGGTTTCCCTGCTGACGCTTGGGATACTGCACCAGGATCCGCCGCTGGGACCGCTCCATGAAGACAATGGCGAAGACCACGGCGATGGCCAGTACGAGGATCATGACCCCGCCGAAGCTGGAGATCTGACCGGTCCGCATGACCGTCAGAAGCTGCATGACGCCCGTCGGGAGACCGGCGACAATCCCGGCGAAGATGATCAGTGAGACGCCGTTGCCGACACCCCGGCTGGTGATCTGTTCGCCCATCCACATCAGCAGCATGGTGCCGCCGGTGAGGGTCACGATGGTCGATATCGAGAAGAACGGGCCGGGGTTCACCACCAGGCCGGGCGTCGCCTGCAGGCTGGCCGCTATCGCCGCCGCCTGCACGATCGCCAGGACTACCGTCAGATAGCGGGTGTACTGGTTGAGGGTCTTGCGCCCCGCCTCGCCGCCTTCCTTCCGCAGCTTTTCCCACGGCGGATAGACGGAGCCGAGGAGCTGGACGATGATCGAGGCGGAAATGTAGGGGCCGACATTCAGGGCGAAAACCGCCATCCGCTCCACGGCGCCGCCGGAGAAAAGATTGAACATTCCCAGAATGCCCTGGGACTGCCCCTGAAAGGCGGCGGCAAAGGCCGCCGCGTCGATCCCCGGTATCGGCAGGTAGGTCCCGAGCCGGTAGACCACCAACACCATCAGAGTGAAGAGGATCCGCTTGTGAAGCTCGGTCGCCTTCTGGAAGGCGCCGAAGTTCATGTTTGCGGCAAGCTGCTCAGCGGCCGAAGCCATGGGACGCCCTCACTGATGACCGGTCCAAGATAGGGTGTGGCCGGCGGACTGTCAGCCCTTGCCGGTCCACGACCGCTGGATCAGGCGCGAACCTTCTTCTGCAGCTTCCCCTTGGGCTCGCCGGTATCGACGGGGGCCGTGGTCGTGACGGAGCCGCCGGCCTTCTCCACCGCCGCCTTGGCGGCGGCAGAAGCGGCGTAGACGGTCAGGTTGAGCTTGGCTTTGAGTTCACCCTTGCCCAGCAGCTTCACCCCGTCCAGCGGACGACGGATCACGCCCGCGGCCACGAGGGCCGTGGCATCCACGGGAGCCTTGGCGTCCAGCTTCCCAGCCGCCACCGCCTGTTCCAGGCGCCAGAGGTTGACCTCGGCGAACTCCAGGGCGAACGGATTGTTGAAACCGCGCTTCGGCATCCGCATGTGCAGCGGCATCTGGCCGCCCTCGAAACCGGCGATGGACACGCCTGTCCGGGACTTCTGGCCCTTCACGCCGCGACCGGCGGTCTTGCCCTTACCAGAGCCCGGGCCGCGGCCAACGCGCATGCGGCCCTTCACGGAACCTGGGCGCGGGGCGAGTTCATTGAGCTTGGTCATGGGCGCCTCTCTCCTGAGATCTGTCGCCGGGCAAAGGCCCGACTCGGCTTTGACGGGGTCGAAGGCGGGACCAGAGCCCCGCCGGAAGTCAGGCGGACACCACCTCGACCAGGTGGTGGACCTTGGCGATCATGCCCCGCACGGACGGCGTGTCGTCGAGGGTTGAGACCCGACCAATGCGGTTGAGGCCCAGGCCGACGAGGGTCGCGCGCTGGTCCTTCTTGCGCCGGATGGGGCTGGCGATCTGACGAACGGTGACCTTGGTCATGCTCATTCTCCGTCGGCGACGGCCGAGGCGCCGTCAGCGCGGCGGCCAAGGACCTCGGCGACCTTCTTGCCCCGCTTGGAGGCGATCTGGCGCGGAGAAGACTGGGCCTTCAGCGCCTCGAAGGTCGCACGGACCATGTTGTAGGGGTTGGACGATCCGACCGACTTGCCCACGACGTCCTGGACGCCCAGGGTCTCAAGCACGGCCCGCATCGGTCCGCCTGCGATCACGCCGGTGCCGGGAGGCGCAGAGCGGACCATGACCTTGCCCGCGCCCCAGCGGCCAGCGCCGTCATGGTGCAAGGTGCGGCTCTCGCGGAGCGGCACGCGGATCATCGTCTTCTTGGCCTCCTCGGTGGCCTTGCGAATGGCCTCCGGGACTTCGCGGGCCTTGCCGTGGCCGAAGCCGACCCGGCCCTTCTGGTCACCCACAACCATCAACGCGGCGAAGGAGAACCTGCGGCCCCCCTTCACGGTCGCCGCAACGCGGTTGATGTGAACCAGCTTCTCGACGATGTCGGATTCGGCGCGCTCCTCTGCGGGGGCGCCCCGGTCCCGTCCGCGGCGCTGTCCGCCCTCGCCACGTTGTTCGTTGCCACGAGCCATCACGTTACCCCTAGAAGTTCAGGCCGGCTTCACGCGCGGCGTCGGCCAGGGCCTTGACCCGGCCGTGATAGATGTAGCCGCCCCGATCGAAGACGACCTCTTTCACGCCCTTCTCGATAGCGCGCTGCGCCACGAGAGCCCCGATCCGGGCCGCTGCGGCCTTGTCGGAACCCTTCTGGGGCGCGTCGCCCTCGAGGGTCGAAGCCGAGGCGAGCGTCACGCCCTTCTCGTCATCGATGACCTGGGCGTAGATGTTCTTGGACGAACGGAACACGGAGAGACGCGGCCGGCCGTTGGCCAGCTTGCGGAGCCGGATGCGGGTGCGCTCGGCGCGCCGCTTGGCGGAGTCACGGGTGGAGACAGCCATGGCCTACTTCTTCTTGCCTTCCTTGCGACGGACCTTCTCGCCGAGATAGCGAACACCCTTGCCCTTGTAAGGCTCGGGCGGGCGGATCCGACGAATGCGCGCGGCGATCTCGCCGACCGCCTGCTTGTCG
>CANGRP010000070.1 GCA_947456005.1 Caulobacteraceae bacterium | reverse complement strand
CGCGACCGACCTGGGCGGCCAGGTGACGGGACAGGGCCGCCTCACCCGCCGCCCGCAGCCGGGCCGCGCGCTCGCGGACCTCCGCCTTCGGGACGGGGGGCATCCGCGCGGCCGGCGTGCCCGGGCGGGGGCTGTAGGGAAAGACATGCAGGAAGGCCAGGTCCGCCGCCTCCACCAGGTCCAGGGTGTTTGCGAACATCGCCTCGGTCTCGGTGGGGAAGCCGGCGATGAGATCGGCGCCGAAGGCGACATCGGGGCGCACGGCGCGCACATCCGCCACGAGCTTCAGCGCATCCGCCCGGCTGTGCCTTCGCTTCATCCGCTTGAGGATCATGTCGTCGCCGGCCTGCAGGGACAGGTGCAGGTGCGGCATCAGGCGGGGCTCGTCCGCCAGAAGGGCCATGAGGTCCGGGTCAATCTCGGCGGCGTCGATGGAGGACAGGCGCAGGCGGGGAAGGTCGGGGACCAGGCGAAGAATCCGCCCGGCCAGCTGGCCCAGTGTGGGCGCGCCCGGCAGGTCCGCCCCCCAGCTGGTCACATCGACGCCGGTCAGGACGACCTCAAGGCAGCCTTCGGCGGTGAGACGCCGGACCTGCTCCACCACCTCGCCGGCGGGAACGGAGCGGGAGTTCCCGCGACCGAAGGGAATGACACAGAAGGTGCAGCGATGGTCGCAGCCGTTCTGGACCTCCACATAGGCCCGGGCGCGGTCCCGGACGCCGGCGATCAGGTGGCCGGCGGTCTCGCGCACGCTCATGATGTCGTTGACCCGCACCCGGGGGCCGTCCGTCCCTGCGGACAGGGCGCCGGGACGGGCCTTGTCCCCATTACCGAGGACAAGATCGACCTCCGGCATGGCGGCGAAGGTCCCCGGCTCGATCTGGGCGGCGCAGCCGGTGACGATGAGCCGCGCGCCCGGGTTCTCGCGGCGGGCCTTGCGGATGGCCTGCCGGGCCTGGCGTACGGCCTCGCCGGTCACGGCGCAGGTGTTGAAGACCACGGCGTCGGTAACCCCGTCCTCAGCGGCGCGGGCGCGGATGACCTCGCTCTCGTAGGCGTTGAGGCGGCAGCCGAAGGTGACGACCTGGACGTCCGAGCCGCTCATGGCAGGCGACCCTCGAACTCGAGCTCAACATCGCCGGTCATCAGGACGCGGCCGTCGCCTCCCCAGGCGATCTCAAGGTCGCCCCCGTCCAGCTCCAGCCGGGCGACGGGGTCGACAAGCCCCCGGCGCACGCCAGCCACCAGGGCCGCGCAGGCGCCTGTACCACAGGCCCGGGTCAGGCCCGCAGCGCGCTCCCAGACCCTCAGCCGGACATGTGAGCGGCTGCGGACTTGAGCGAAGCCGACATTGACCCGTTCGGGAAAGAGGGGGCTGGCCTCGATGCCGGCGCCCAGGCCCGCGACGTCGGTGTCCGCCAGGGAAGGGACGAAGAATACGGCATGAGGGTTGCCCATGGACAGGCAGGTCGCCAGCCCCAGGCGTCCGGCCTCCGGCACGGGAACGGCCAGGGTGTCATGGGGGCCTGAGAGTGGGACGGCCCGCCAGGAAAGGCGCGGCCGGCCCATGTCCACCGCCACCCGCATCGGCCCCCGGCGCCAGGCCGCGAGCAAGCCGCCTTCGGTCTCCAGGCGCACCTGGTCCGTCCCGGCGTCCTCCATCAGGCGCCAGGCCACGCAGCGCGTGGCGTTGCCACAGGCGCCGGCCTCGCCGCCGTCGGGGTTCCAGAACCGGACCGAAGCGTCGGCCGTCTCCGACGGGCCAATGACCACGAACTGGTCGCAGCCGATCCCTTCCGACCGCGAGGCCAGGCGCCGGATGGTCTCCGGATCCGGCGCAAAGGCGTGGCGGCGGGCGTCCACGACGATGAAGTCGTTGCCCAGGCCGTTCATCTTCAGGAAGGGGCGTTCCATGGGGCCTCTATATAGTCGCGTCCCCCTCTCCGGGCGACTTTCGCGAGACATCGCCCTGTCTTTGCGTAAAAAAGACGTCATGAAGCGCCAGATTACGTCCATCCTTCGCCTTCTTGTCCTGACCTTGGCCCTTGCCGGCCCGCCCTCGGCGGCGCGCGCGGAGGATCCCTTCCTCTGGCTTGAGGACATCGAGTCGCCGCGGGCCCTGGACTGGGTGGCGCGCCAGAACGCCCGGACGGCGGCGGTCCTGGAAGGGGACCGTCGTTATCCCGTCTTCCTGCAGGAGGCCCGCGCCATCTTCACGGCGCCCGACCGGATCGCCTGGCCGGATCTGCGCGGCGGCGCGGTGGACAATCTCTGGCAGGACGCCGCCCAGGTCCAGGGCGTCTGGCGCACGACGGACTCAGGCGCCTACAGCGCCGGACGGCCCCAATGGACCACCCTCCTGGACCTGGACGCCCTGTCCCGGGCTGAGGGCCGGAACTGGATCTTCAAAGGGGCGACCTGCCTGCCGCCGGCCGCGACCCTCTGCCTGGTCCGGCTGTCAGATGGGGGCGGCGATGCCGTGGAATTGCGCGAGTTCGACGTCGCCCGTCGGGCCTTCGTCGATGGCGGGTTCCGCCTGCCCGCCTTCAAGCAGACCGTGGACTGGCTGGACCGCGACACCCTGGTCGCAGCAAGGGAATGGACCCCCGGGGAGGTGACGGCGTCAGGCTATCCCTTCGTCCTGCGCACCTTGGACCGCCGCGGGGAGACCCGCGACGTCTTCCGCGGCCAGGCCTCCGACGTATCGGTCGCCGCCAGCGTCCTGCGGGGCGAGGACGGCCGAAGCGAGGGCCTGGTCATCAACCGGGCGGTCGACTTCTTCCGCTCCGAGTTCAGCCTCTGGCGCGATGGGCGGCTGATCCGCCTGCCGCTGCCTCTGCGGGCGACCTACCAGGGCTCGGCCCAGGGGCGGATGATCTTCATCATCAAGGAGGACTGGAAGGGTTACGGCCGCGGTTCGGTGGTCGCCCTGCGCCGGGACGACCCAGCCGGCAAGCCCGAACTGGTCTTCGCGCCGGGCCCCCGGCAGGCGGTCCAGGAGGTCGAGGTCACGGCGGGCCTGGTGGCGGTGAACCTGCTCGACGAGGTCAAGGGCGCCGTAGAGGTCTTCGACATGACCCGCGGCCGCTGGACCGGGGAGCGCCTGGCCCTGCCCCGGGACGCGACCTTCCAGATCGTCTCGGCCAGCGAGACCGACGACGTCCTGATGGTCTCGGCAGAAGGCTTCCTGGATCCGCCGTCCCTGTGGCGGGTGGATGCGGCGACAGGCGAGACGGCCCGGATCGCCTCCCTTCCCCCTCGGTTCCAGCCGGAGGGCGCCAGCGTGGCCCAGTACTGGGCGACCTCCAGCGACGGAACCCGAATCCCCTACTTCGTGGTCACACCCAAGGGCGCCCGGAAGGACGGCTCCACCCCGACCCTGATGTACGGCTACGGCGGTTTCGAGATCGCCAAGCCACCCATCTACCTTCCGGAGATGGGCAAGCTCTGGCTGGAGCGCGGCGGCGCCTACGTCATCGCCAACATCCGGGGCGGCGGCGAGTTCGGGCCCGCCTGGCACCAGTCTGTCATGCGCGAGAAGCGCCAGCTGGCCTTCGACGACTTCGCCGCTGTGGCGAGGGACCTGACCGCCCGCGGCCTGACCTCGCCTCGCCGCCTTGGCATCTATGGCCGGTCAAACGGAGGGGTCCTGACCACGGTCGCCATGACCCAGCACCCGGAGCTCTGGAGCGCAGTGGTGGTGGAGAGCCCTCTGGTGGACATGCTGCGGTATCACAAGTTGTCCGCCGGGGCGTCCTGGGTAGGCGAGTATGGGGATCCGGATGTCCCCGAGGACGCCGCCTTCATCGCCCGGTATTCGGGCTACCAGAACCTCAAGCCCGGGGTCGCCTACCCCGAGGCCTACATCACCACCAACACGCGCGATGACCGGGTCCATCCGGGCCACGCCCGCAAGTTTGCGGCGCGCCTGGAGGAGATGGGGGTTCCCTACCTCTACCATGAGCAGACTCTCGGGGGGCACTCGAACGATTCCGACCCGGAGATGAACGCCCGGCGCTGGGCGCGTCACTACGTCTATCTCGCCCGCCGCCTGATGGACTGATCAGGCCGCGCGCAGGGTCTCGGCCAGGAGCCGGCCCTCAGCGCCGCGTATCGAGCCGGACCGCCAGGCCACGACGATCTCCCGGCTTGGGTTTGCGGCCTGGAGGGGGCGGATCTCAATGGAGGTCCCGTCCGTGAGCCCGGCCGAGACCGCCATGGAAGGCAGGAAGGTCACACCCAGTCCGGACCCCACCATCTGGAAGAGGGTTGGGAGGGATGTGGCGGCGAAGGTCGCTTCAGAATCGCTCTGGCGGGGCGGACGCAGGCCGCAGGCGGCCAGGGCGTGGTCGCGCAGGCAGTGTCCGTCCTCGAGAAGGATCAGGTCCTCGTCCTCCAGCTCAGAGGGTCGGGTCCGGTCCTGCCGGGCCAGGGGATGGCCGGCGGGCAGGGCGGCGAGGATCTCGTCCTCGGCCACATGGGCGCTTTCCAGACCGGTCATGTCGAAGGGCAGGGCGATGAGGGCGGCGTCGAGGTGACCCGACTTGAGGGCGGAGATCAACCTCTGGGTCAGGTCCTCCCGGAGATAGAGCCTCAGGTCCGGGAACCTCGACCGCAGAAGGGGCAGGGCCCGGGGCAGCAGGAAGGGGGCGATGGTCGGGATGACCCCGAGGCGGAACCGGCCCGTGAGCGGCTGGCCGGCGCTTCGCGCGGCCTGGACCAGTTCATCGGCCTCATTGAGGATGACCCTCGCCTTGGCCAGGGCCGCCTCGCCCACGGCCGTCAGGATCAGGCCGGACCGGGCGCGGTCGACGACAGGGCTGCCCAGGATCTTCTCCAGTTCCTGAATGCCGGCCGACAGGGTCGGCTGGGTCACATGGGCCGCCTCGGCGGCCTTGCCGAAGCCGCCGTGCTCGACCAGGAGCTTCAGGTACTGCAGTTGCCTCAGGGTAGGGAGCATGGCGTCCCGACTTCCACGGCTGGCTGGGCCAAGTCAAACGAAAGCGGCGCGGCCCCCGACAGGGAACCGCGCCGCATCGACTCGGGAGGGGGGTGTTGGGCCCCGGGGTCAGCGACCCGACTGCAGGCTCTCCACCGCCGCGGTCATGCGGGCGCTGAAGGGCTGGTAAGCGTCGCGGAAGAGGGCCGTCATGAGCTCGGTGGTCTTGCCCATCTGGGTCACGCAGGCCTCCATGTGGGTCTTGGCCAGGTCGGTCTGGACCTCGACGAAGTCCTGCACGCTGCGCACGCCCGCCAGGGACTGGACGGCGGCGGTCTGGCGCTCGACGGCGGCCTTGGAGAAGGCGACGGTCTCGGCGCCGAGGACCTCTGCGCCCTTGGCGGTGGCGGTCACCGAAGCGATGACGGCCTCCATGTTCTTGCGGGAATGCGCGGTCAGGTCATTGAGGCCGGACATGCTCTTCTCCATGGCGTCACGGAGGGCTTCGTTCCCGGCGTTGGCGATCTTGTCGGCGGCGGTCTTGGCGGCGGCCATGGTGGCGTTCCTGTCGATGGGGCCCTGCGGGCGAAACCCGCGCAAGGGTGGTTGTGCTGCAGCGCGGTATCGCATGCTGCACTGCAGCAGTCAAGCCGATTGTGCGCTGCAACATAAACAGGCTGTGAAGCCCCTTCAGGCGAAATTTACTTTCCTGCAATGCGGCGCAGGCTAGTATGGGCCTTCATCCTGAAACCCGCCGGCCGCGCCGGAGACGCCAGGGACGACCGACTTGCCGACAGCTGCTCGACGTCCCGCCCTCCTGCGCCGGATCGCCGCCCCTGCGGCCGCCCTTTGCGCCACCCTTTGCGCCCTGGCTTTCGGCGGACCCGTGTCAGCAGCGCCGACCCCGCCCTTCCCCGAAATGCGCTACGCCGCCGTGGTGGTGGACGCCGAGACGGGCGAGGTCCTCTTCTCCCGCCGGGGAGACAGCCTCCGTTACCCGGCCTCCATCACCAAGGTGATGACCCTCTACCTGACCTTCGAGGCCCTCTCGACGGGACGGATCTCGCTGGAGGATCGGGTGGTGATCTCCGCCCGGGCCGCCGCCCAGAGCCCGACCAAGCTCGGCCTGCCTGTCGGCTCCAGCCTGAGCGTGTCCGAGGCCATGCAGGCGCTGGCGGTCAAGTCGGCCAATGACATCTCCGTCGCCCTGGCCGAGACGCTGTCAGGCGGTAGCGAGCGCCGCTTCGCCGCAATGATGACCCTCCGGGCCCGCGAGCTCGGCATGGTCAACACCCATTTCGTGAACGCCTCCGGCCTTCCGGACAGCCGCCAGGTCAGCACCGCCCGCGACCTCGCCATCCTGTCGCGAGCCGTGCTGAGGGACTTCCCCCAGCACTACAGCCTCTTCAGCCAGCCCTCCTTCACCTTCCAGGGCCGGAAGATGAACAACCACAACGGTCTCCTCTGGAGGATGCCGGGGACGGACGGGCTGAAGACCGGCTTCACCAGCGCCTCGGGCTACAACCTTGCGGCGTCAGCTGTCCGCGGAGACCGTCGCCTCATCGCCGTCGTCCTTGGGGGCCCTTCTAACGCCCGCCGGAACGCCAAGATGGAGAGCCTGCTGCTGACCGGCTTCGACCTCGCCGCCCGGCGCGACCGGGGCGAGCGGGTCCAGTTCGCCCAGGTCAACTTCGAGAGCGAACCGGCGCCGGTCACCCAGATGGCCCAGGTCCGGTCGGACGCTGAGGCCCTCGCCCCGGACCGGGTGATCCTGACCAGCGCCCCGGCGCCGCGCAACCTTGCCGGTTTCGAGATCGTCGATCCGGCCTCCAGCGGCCTGCGGCAGGCGGGGCGGCCGGAAGCCGGACGCTGGTCGGTTCAGGTCGGCGCCTTCAAGTCGCAGGACCTGGCCCGCAAGCAGGTCGCCATCGTCCGAAAACTCGCCCCCACCCACTTCCCCGCCGCCGGCAAGGCGGAGCGGGCCGGCGCTTCCTGGCGCACGCGGTTCTCGGGTTATTCAGAGACCTCGGCGCGGGCGGCCTGCAAGGCCCTCAAGAGCCGTGGCCAGCCCTGCATGGTCCTCCCGCCCTCGGCCTGACGGCCAGCGCCGGAACGGCTACTCGCCGCGGGTCGCGATCGCCGCGGTTGCGACAAGCTCACCCAGCAGGGCCAGCGTCGCCTGGCCGGGACCATCAAAAGGATCCAGCTCCACCCGCTTGAAGTATTTCAGCAGAAGGGAGGGGTTCACCCGGGGAATGGAAACATGCCCCATGCTCCAGTTGCCGAACCGCCGCTCGGTGATCTCCTCGTAGGAGAGCAGCCGCACCTGCTGGTGCCGGTCGTCCCGGACGATGGCGTTGAAGATCTCGCAGACCTCGTCGCGTCCGCCTTCCAGGAGCTGGATGAAGAGGTCGTCGGCCACGCACAGGAGGCCGGTGATCCCCTGTCGCGGATTGTTGCGCCGGCACTGTTCGAGGATGCCGTCGAGCAGCGCGCCGTTCATGGGCTGGACGGGGCGGCTGGCGTAGAGGCAGCGCACGAGCATGGGAATCAGGTCCTGTTCTTGATGAGGGAGAGGAATTCGGCCCGCAGGGTGTGATCCTTAAGGAAGGAGCCGCGCATGACCGAGTTGATCATCATGGTCTCGCTGTCCTTCACCCCCCGCCAGTGCATGCAGAAGTGGTCGGCCTCCATGACGACGGCCAGGCCGTCCGGGCGGACCTTTTCCATCAGCAGGTCGGCCAGCTGGGTGATGGCCTCCTCCTGGATCTGCGGCCGCGACATGACCCACTCGGCCAGGCGCGAGTACTTGGACAGGCCGATCAGGTTGGAATGCTCGTTCGGCATCAGGCCGATCCACAGCCGGCCCATGATCGGGCAGAAGTGATGGCTGCAGGCGCTGCGGACCGTGATCGGACCGACGATCATCAGCTCGTTCAGGGAGGAGGCGTTGGGGAACTCGGTCACCGGCGGGGCCTCGGTGTAGCGGCCGCGGAAGACCTCGGTCACGTACATCTTGGCGACGCGCTTGGCGGTGTCCTGGGTGTTGTGATCGGCTTCGGTGTCGATCACCAGGCTCTTCAGCACCTCTCGGAACTTGCCCTCCACCTCGGAGAGCAGGTCGTCGATCTCCCCCTCGCGGATGTAGGCCGAGATGTTGTCATTGGCGAAAAACCGCTTCCGGGCCTTCTTGATGCGGGCGCGGATGCGGGCGGAGACGGGCTCTTGTTCGGGGTCTGCCGGAGGCTTCACGGTGAACTCACACGGGTTGCAGGTGGCCGGGGCCAGGCCCGACCGGGAAACCCTACACCGGAAGGATCGGGCCTGTCGCGTGAATGTCCGGGCGGCTTCGGTCCGTCGCCTGGACCTCACCCCTCAAGCAGCCGGTCCCGGGCGGCATTGAGATGGGCGGCGAGGCCATCCGTACCCCCGGCGTCGGGGTGGGTCCGACGGATAAGCCGGGCGTGGGCCTCGATGATCTCCTCCCGGCTGGCCTCCGGTCCGACCCCGAGGACAGAGCGCGCCTCAGTCAGGCTCATGCCCTGCGGAGACGGCGGGACAGAAGCAGGACCGGAGCGGGGCGCCGGCGACCGGGCGACACCGGCCAGGGCCAGGCCTGCAGACAGGAGAAGGAGGCCGAGAATCCATCCGCCCCGCAGCAGGCTCAGGGTCCCCGCCACCAGGGATGCAAGAGCCAGGCCTCCGGCGATCAGGCGCCACTCCCGCCGCGGCGCCTTCAGGCCGCGGCGGCCCGCCCAGACCAGTACGGCGACGGCCGCGAGGGCGATGAGCAGCCAGGTCACTACTGGGCGGCCAGCTGGGCGCCGTCCGGTGTCAGGCCCAGGAAGCCCATCAGGTCGCGCAGCTCCTGCCGGGCCGCGACGTGCTGGAGGCTCATGGAGACGGGCCGGATGGACGGGGACAGGTCGGCGATGGTCAGGCCGAAGGGGAAGAGCTCGCGGTAGATGACCCGGTCGCGCAGGCCAGGGCCCACCCTGAAGCCGGCCCGGCGGGACAGGGCCTGGACGCGCTCGTCCACCCGGCGGCGGTTTCGGGCGTCGGCGGGCGCCAGGCGGTTGCGCAGCACCACCCAGTCGATCGACCGCCCCGAGGCGAGGGCGCGGTCCTTCCGGCTGGTCCAGACCGTCTCGGAGTAAAGGCTCGGCCGCTTCAGCTCGAGGGTCACGGGATCGACAACCCCCAGGGTGTCGAAGTCCACGAAGCTGTCGTTCATGGGCGTGACGATCAGGTCGGCCCGGGCGTGGGCGGCGCGGCTTAGGGCGGTGTCGGCGCCGGGCGTGTCCACGACGATCAGGTCACAGGCCGAAAGGGCCTCGAAGGCGGCGTCCAGACGAGCGCGGGCCTCGTCGTCGGGCGCCCGGGCGATGGCGGCGTCAAGGCGCACCGTCTCGGGCATGGGCGCCACTGCGGCGTTGGCGGCCAGCCAGGCGGCCCGGTTGTCGATGAAGTGGGCCAGGGATTGCTGGCGGACGTCCAGGTCCAGAGCGCCGATCCGGGCGCCCTCGTGCAGCAAGGCGGTCATCAGGTGGATGGCGAGGGTGGACTTCCCCGCCCCGCCCTTCTCGTTGCCCACGACAATGATGTCGGCCATCGGAAGCCTCCGGCTGCGGACCTGACCAGGGGGGCAGACCGATTCCCGCAGGCCGCAAGCCTTGGCGTCCGCCCGCGGGGGCGTCAACGCACCGGTGCGGATCGCCTGTGGATGGATGGACGCCGGACCCGCCCCCGGGGCATAAGCCTCCCCGCCATGACCGCCCTCCCTATCGTCCGCACCGTCGCAGACCTCCGCGCCGCCGTCGCCGGCTGGCGGCGGGAAGGGCTATCCGTGGGTTTCGTCCCGACCATGGGCGCCCTGCACGAGGGGCACCTCTCCCTGGTCCGCCTCGCCCTGTCCCGGGCCGACCGCGTGGTCGCCTCCATCTTCGTGAACCCCACCCAGTTCGGGCCGGAGGAGGACCTGGCCGCCTATCCCCGAGACGAGGCCGGAGACGCCGCAAAGCTGGCGGAGGCGGGCTGTCATCTCCTGTTCGCCCCCTCTCCGGCCGAGATGTACCCGCCGGGCGCCGCCACCGTGGTGACGGTGTCCGGGGTGTCCGAGCCCCTCGACGGGCTGGCCCGGCCCGGCCACTTCGCCGGGGTCGCCACCGTGGTGGCCAAGCTGCTGAGCCAGGTGCGCCCCGACGTGGCGGTCTTTGGCGAGAAGGACTACCAGCAGCTGCAGGTCATCCGCCGCCTGGCCGCCGACCTCGACCTCGGGGCGGAGATCCTGGGCGCCCCCACCGCCCGGGCGGCGGACGGCCTGGCCCTGTCCTCCCGCAACGCCTACCTAACGGGGGAAGAGCGCCAGCGGGCGCCGGAGCTGGCCGCCGCCCTCGCCGAGGCGGTCCTGGCCCTGCGATCGGACGCGCCAGTGGCGCGCGTCGAGGCCGGG
>CANGRP010000069.1 GCA_947456005.1 Caulobacteraceae bacterium | reverse complement strand
TCGCCCCGGCGGACCGTGTCACCCCGGGCGTCGAGGAACTCCAGGACCGGGACGATGAACTTGCGCGAGGTGGAAAGGGCAGCCCGGGCCTCGCCGGTGGTGAACTCCGCAGGCGGCGGGAAGGCCGCCTTCAGGTCCCGGAGGGCCGCGTCGAGGGCGTCACGGTGGAAGACCAGGGTCTGGCGCAGGGCGTGGTTGCGCAGGGAGACCAGTCGCCCGGACTCCACCAGGAGGCCCAGGAGGGCGGCGGAGTCCGCTTCGCCGGCGAGGACCGAGGCGTCCGGCGGGGTCATGCCGCCCTCCCGGCAGGTCGACTCGATCTCTCCCAGGCGGGCGCGCTGATCCGGCGACAGGGTGGCGAAAGGGTCGTGGCCCTTCAGGGCCGCCTGGCCCCGTTCGATCCGGATCTCGCCAGAGTCAGCGAGCCGGCCCTCCACGTGCACGATCAGCTCCCGGGACAGGGTCCGGGAGAGGCCGCCCCGGAGGGCGCCAAGAGCGACAAAGGCGCGCATGGGGTGGGCGTGGTGCGCCTCGCCAAGCCGGTCCAGATAGGCCTGCATCGCCGACTCCACGGCGGACTCCGGTGCGAAGAGATCCTCGTCGAGGCGCACGAAGGTCCGGGCGAGGCGCGAGCGGACCTCTTCCGCAGGCCGGCGCGACAGCCGGGCCGCCTCGGTTGCGGACACGGCGCCGCCATCCCGCCGGGCGAGGGCCTCTGCAATGGGCTCCAGCCGTCCCTCCGAGGCGACGGCCAGCAGTTCGCGCCGCGCCTCAAGGGTCCGGGACCGGAGCAGGGGCGCGACGGGATCCAGCACCTGGCCTCCCCCCAGGGTGGCGGCGGGCGAGGGGCGACGCAGGAGGAGGCGCTGGCCGGCGTGGACCGGCGCGGGCGCCGCCAGACGGAGCTGGGCCAGTCCCTC
Source organism: Caulobacteraceae bacterium (assembly GCA_947456005.1). GTDB lineage: Bacteria > Pseudomonadota > Alphaproteobacteria > Caulobacterales > Caulobacteraceae > Phenylobacterium. Next base: position 9,483 of record CANGRP010000069.1, on the reverse strand, counting down.
CGCCCCCGGCGCCAGGGCGGCGTCCCCGATCAGGCGGATGCGGGCGATGTCCTGCCGGGCCCCCCAGAGAACCCGGACCTCGTCCCCGGAGCGGAGTGGACGGGGGGCGTCCGGGGAAAGGGTCAGGGCGATGTCGATACGGGCAGAGGCCGGGAAGATCCCGGGTGTGCAGAGGACCTCCCCCGCCCGGACCTCGTCCGGCGACACGCCGCGCAGGGCCGCCGCCACCCGGCCGCCGACCGGAGCCGAGGCCACCTGCCGGCCGTGGACCTGGAGCTGGCGCACGTGCACCCGGCGGCCTGACGGCTCCAGCACCCCCTCCTCACCCGCATGAAGGGCCGCACCCTGCAGGGAGCCGGTGACGACGGTGCCCGCGCCCGCCAGGCTGAAGACCCGGTCCAGCGGCAGGAAGACGCCCGGCAGGGGTTCGGGCGGCGGGGCCTGCGCGGCCAGGGCCCGGATCCCGCCGTGAAGGGCCTCGAGCCCCTCGCCCGTGAGGGCCGAGCAGAAGACGATGGGCGCCGAGGCCAGGAAGCTGGCCTCGAGCTCGCGGCGCAGGCGGGTCTCGAGGCCTGGGCGGGCGTCCGGCGGGACCAGGTCGGCCTTGGTCACGGCCACCAGGCCCAGGTTGAGGCCCATGAGGCCGGCGATCTGCAGATGCTCGCGGGTCTGGCGGGCGAAGCCCTCGACAGCGGAGACGACCAGCAGGGCCGCCCGGGCGCCCGCCGTTCCCATGACCATGGCGCGCAGGAAATCCTCGTGGCCCGGGGCGTCCAGGAAGTCGACATGGCCGGCGGCGTCCTCGCGGAAGGCGAAGCCCAGGGTGATCGACAGCCCCCTCGCCTTCTCCTCCGGCAGGCGGTCGGTCTCCATGCCGGTCAGGGCCCGGACCAGGGCCGTCTTGCCGTGGTTGACGTGGCCGATCACCGCCAGGCCAAGGGGCGGAGGCGGGGCGCCGGTCACCGGAACTGTCCCTGACGAGGGCGATGCATGGGGACTCCCTACGGCGAACCGGCGGCGAGGTCATCCGCCTCGCTTGCCGGGGCTTGGAAGGCGTCCCTATAGTCCAGCCCCGAGAGGAAGCGCCCCTGTGACCCTGAAGTCTCCCACGGCCGTCCAGACGGATCCCCGGCGTCGACTGCCGGCGGTGGGCGTCGTCTGCGAGGCGCCCGCCGCGGCGGCGCTGAAGGCCCGCTTCGGCGGCGCGGCCTTGACCGCGGCGGTGAGGTCGGTCCTGGCCGAGGCCCGGATGCGACTGGCCGCCGACCCCCTCGCCCTTCCCACCGTCACCGACCTGCTGCAGGCGGCGGAGGCCCGCCTGTCCGAGGGCGTCCGCGAGACCCTCTTTCCGGTGATCAACGCCACGGGCGTGGTGATCCACACCAACCTCGGGCGGGCGCCGCTGGCGCCGGAGGCGGTGGCGGCGATCCAGGCCGTCGCCGGCTACGCCAACCTCGAGATGGACCTGGACACCGGCCGGCGGTCGTCGCGGCAGGCGCACCTGACCCCTCTCATCGCCGAGCGGACGGGAGCCGAGGCGGGCCTGGCGGTCAACAACTGCGCCGGCGCGGTCCTCCTGGCCCTGGCCGCCCTGGCTGAGGGAGCGCCGGTTATCGTCTCGCGCGGCGAGCTGGTCGAGATCGGCGGCGGCTTCCGCATCCCGGACGTGGTGGCCCAGAGCGGCTCGCGCCTGGTCGAGGTCGGAACCACCAACCGGACCCACCTGCGGGACTACGAAAGGGCCCTCGCAGAGCATCCGGACGCCCGGGTCATCCTGCGGACCCATCCCAGCAATTTCCGGATCTCGGGCTTCACCAGCGCCCCGTCCCTGGAGAGCCTGGCCCACTTCGCCCACGCCCACGGCCTCCTCCTGGTCGAGGACCTGGGCGGCGGCGCCCTCGTCGACCTCTCGGCCTTCGGCATGGCCGACGAGCCGACCGTTCAGGCCAGCCTGCAGGCGGGCGCCGACCTGGTGATCTTCAGCGGCGACAAGCTGCTGGGGGGTCCTCAGGCGGGCCTGGCCGCCGGGCGCAAGGCCCTGGTGGACCGGCTGGAAGGCCACCCGCTGGCCCGGGCGCTCAGGCTGGACAAGCTGTCGGCGGCGGCCCTGGCGGCCACCCTGCGCCTCTATCGCCCGCCCTCGGACCCCTTCGCCCGGGTCCCCGTCCTGCGGAGCCTGGCCCAGGACGTCCAGGCCCTGGACGCCCGGGCCAGGGACCTGCTTGCGCGGATCGAAGGCCTGTCAGGGCTTTCCGCCGAGGTCATCACGACCGAAGGCTTCGCCGGCGGCGGGGCCCTGCCCATGCGTCCCCTGCCCGGCCGGGCCATCGCTCTCCGCCACCTGCGTCTCAGCGCGGAAGACCTCGCGCTTCGCCTGCGCACTGGCTCGACCCGCGTGCTGGGACGTATCGAGCAGGACCGGGTGCGCCTCGAGATGCGGACCGTCGGGGACGCCGAGGTCCCGGCCCTGGCCGAGGCGATCGGCGCGGCGGCGGTGGAAATCGGCGGACTGCCGCCACGTCATCCCAAGGCGCCCTCTTCCGTCGCCTGAGGCGTGGGGACATATGGCCAGCATGGGGACAGGCGGAGGCCGCCCCGCACCGACGACGGGACCAGAGGAAGGCCGTGCCAGAACCCGGGATGTTCCCGCCGACCCGCCAGGCCGCCCTGGAGCGCCTCGCCGGCTTTGTCCCAGCGGCGGGACGCGCCTATGCGGAGGGCCGGAACCTGGACCCGGGTCCCGGGCGACCCAACGCCGTCTCAGGACTTTCCCCCTACCTGCGCCACCGGGTGATCACGGAAGCCGAGGTGGTCGATGCGGTCATGCAGGCCCATGGGCTCGCCGGCGCGGACAAGTTCATCCAGGAGGTGCTTTGGCGCACCTACTGGAAGGGCTGGCTGGAAATGCGGCCTTTCACCTGGACTCGGTTCCTGGAGACCCGCGACCGCCAGCGGGACGGCCTGACGGATGCGCGGGCCCTCGCCGACGCCGAGGCGGGCCGCACAGGCGTGGAGGGCTTCGACGACTGGGCCCGCGAACTCGCCCGGACCGGATACCTGCACAACCATGCGCGCATGTGGTTCGCCTCGATCTGGATCTTCACCCTGCGCCTGCCCTGGGCCCTGGGGGCGGATCTCTTCCTGCGCCAGCTCGTCGACGCTGACCCGGCAAGCAACACCCTGTCCTGGCGGTGGGTGGCGGGCCTCCAGACCCCGGGAAAGACCTATCTGGCGACCCGGGAGAACATCGCCCGCTTCACCGGCGGCCGCTTCGCCCCCACCGGCCTGGCGACGGAGGCCCCTCCCCTGGCGGAGGCGGCGCCCGAACCCCCGGCCACCCTGCCGCCCGCCGCCGACGCCCCGCCTCCAGGACCCTTCCTGCTGCTGGCGACGCCGGAGGACATGGCCCCCGAGCTTGCAGGAATCGACCTGGCGGCCGCAGCCGCAGCGGTCGTCACAGCAGATCCCCGCCTGTCCCTCGGCGAAGCCTCCGGCCGGTTCGCAGCCGGTGCGGCAAGGGACGCCGCCAACCGCCTGGCGGGGCGGATGGCAGGGCCCGTGACCCTCATGGACCGCCTCGATACCGACGCCCTGGTCGCCGCAGCCCAGGGGGCGCAGGTGCGGACCCTTGTCACCCCCTATGCGCCAGTGGGTCCCACAGCGGACGCCCTGACCCAGGCCGCGCGGGCGCTTGAGGCCGAGGGCCTGCGTCTCATCCAGGTCCGCCGCGGCTGGGACTCCCGCTTCTGGCCCCATGCAACGGCAGGCTTCTTCGCCTTCCGCAAGCAGATCCCGGCCTTGCTGGAACAGGAGGGGGTCCGGTGAGGCGTCCCCTGCAGGTAGTCTGGTTCAAGCGCGACTTGCGCATCGTTGACCACCGCCCCCTCGCCCTGGCCGCCGCCGCCGGGCCGGTGCTGCCCCTCTACATCGTCGAGCCCGGGCTCTGGGCCCAGCCGGACGCCTCCGGAAGGCAGTGGGCCTTCGCGGCGGAGTGCCTCGAAGAGCTGGCGGCTTCGCTGGCTGGGCTGGGCCAGCCCCTGTGCGTCGAGGTCGGCGAGGCGGTGGAGGTGCTGGGCCGGATCCACGAGCGTCACGGCGTCGCCGGCCTCTGGAGCCACGAGGAGACCGGGAACGGCTGGACCTACGCCCGGGACCTGGCCGTTGGCGCCTGGGCGAAGGCGGCGGGCGTTCCCTGGCGCGAGGAACGCCAGTTCGGCGTGATCCGCCGCCTGAAGTCCAGGAACGGCTGGGCCCAGGCCTGGGACCGGGACATGGCGAGGCCGACGGCGCCGCCGCCCGAGGCCCTTGTTCCCCTCGGCGGGGACTGGCCAGGTCGGGCGCCGTCAGCGGACGAGCTCGGTCTGGCGCCCGATCCCTGTCCCCATCGCCAGGCAGGGGGCCGCGCCGCCGCGCTGAAGGTGCTGGAGAGCTTCCTGTCCCGGCGCGGCCGCGACTATCGCCGGGAGATGTCGAGCCCGCTCACGGCCTATGGCTCCAGTTCGCGGCTCTCGCCTCACCTCACCTGGGGGACGATCTCCATGCGGGAGGTCGCCCAGGCCACTTGGGCGCGCCAGCGCGAGATCCGGATGTCGGCCGCTCCAGATGCGGGACGATGGCGGGGGTCGCTCGCCTCCTTCTCGGGGCGCCAGCACTGGCGCTGCCACTTCGTCCAGAAGCTGGAGGACGAGCCCCGGATCGAGTTCGAGAACCTGCACCGCGCCTACGACGGCGTGCGCCCCAGCGAGGCTGATCCGGACCGCCTCGAAGCCTGGAGCCGGGGCCTGACCGGCTACCCCTTCCTCGACGCCTGCATGCGGGCGCTGGACGCCCACGGCTGGATCAACTTCCGCATGCGCGCCATGCTGATGTCCTTCGCCAGCTATCACCTCTGGCTTCCCTGGCGCGAAAGCGGCCTGCACCTGGCGCGGAAGTTCGTGGACTATGATGCGGGAATCCACTGGCCGCAGGTGCAGATGCAGTCGGGCACGACGGGCATCAATACGCTGCGGATCTACAACCCCGTGAAGCAGGGTCACGACCAGGATCCCGACGGCGCCTTCGTCCGGGCCTGGGTTCCTGAGCTCGCCACCGTCCCCGACGCCTTCCTGCAGGAGCCCTGGCGCTGGGAGGGGGCGGCAAGCCTCGGCTATCCCGCACCGATCGTCGAAAATGCTGGAGCCATGCGGGCGGCCCGCGAGACCCTCCACGCCCTGCGCCGCGACAGCCGCCACAAGGGGGCCGCACGGATCATCGCCACCAAGCATGGAAGCCGCAAGTCCGGCTTGCCCGGAGCGGGCGACAGGCGGCGAGGCCGCGAAAAGCCCAAGGAGAGCCTCCAGCTGGCGTTGGACTTCGAATGACAGGGACGCCTCAGACCGGCGACGTGAAGATTGGGGGCCGGGGAGAGGGCCCTCCCCTTGACGCCCGACGACCCGCGGTGCATCAGGTTTGCGAACGGTTCTCAATTCAAGTTCGCCGCTGAACATCGCCGCCGTCCGAAAGGCACGATCCGTGAAATCCTTCCTGAAGCTCCTCTCCGTCTCCCTCCTCGGGGTCGCGGCCTGCTCCGCCCCCTCGCCTGCCGAGAAGGTGGTGAACGTCTACACCGCCCGGCACTACGACAGCGACCTGGCCCTCTATGAGCAGTTCACCCGTGAGACGGGGATCAAGGTCAACAGGATCGAGGGGAAGGCGGATGAGCTTGTCGCCCGCCTGAAGGCCGAGGGCGCCAACAGCCCCGCCGACGTCTTCATCGCCGCCGACGCCGGAGCGCTGTGGAGGGCCCAGGAGGCGGGGCTCTTTCAGCCGCTCAAGTCGGAAACCCTCGAGGCGCGAGTTCCCGCCGCACTGAGGGAGCCGGACGGCGCCTGGTTCGGCTTCTCCCGGCGGGCGCGGGTGGTCGCCTATGACGCGGCCAGGGTGAAGCCCGAGGAGGTCGATGACTACGCCGAGCTGGCGGGGCCGCGTTTCCGCGGCAAGATCTGCGTCCGGTCCTCGGACAGCATCTACAATCTGTCCCTGGTGGGCGCCCTGATCGAGTCCTGGGGCCCGAAAAAGGCCGAGGCCTGGGCCAGGGGCGTGGTCGCCAACATGGCCCGCCCTCCTGAGGGCGGAGACCGTGACCAGATCCGGGCCGTCGGCGCCGGGGTCTGCGAAGTCGCGATCACCAACAGCTATTATTACCTGGGCATGGCGTCCGGAAAGGACGAGGCGGACCGGGCCGTCACCGAGAAAGTCAAGCTGGCCTTCCCCAGCCTGGACGGCCAGGGAACCCACGTGAACATCGCCGGCCTGGGCCTTGCGAAAGCCTCGCCCAACCGGGAGAACGCGGTCCGGCTCATGGAGTTCCTGACCTCCCCGGAGGCCCAGCCCCACATTGCGGCGAATAACTCCGAGTTCCCGGTCTCGCCGGAGGTGGAGGCGCCGGAGTCGGTCCGGGCCTATGCGGGCTTCAAGGCGCACCCCATGAGCGCCTCGGCCTTCGCCCGCCGCCAACCGGAGGCCCAGTCCATCATGAGCGCGGCGGGCTGGCGCTGAGCCCCCGCCCGTCATTCGGGACCCCCGGCTCCCGGGTGATCGGCGTGCTGGCCGCCTGTGCGGCGGCTGTAGTCCTTCTGCCCCTGTCCGGCGTCATGGCGGCGGCCTTCGGCGAGGGCGCCGCACGGATCCCCCTGTCCGACGTCCTGAGATACGCCGGGACGACGGCTGTCCTGGCGCTGTGCGTCGGAGCGCTCACCGCCGTCGCCGGCGCCGTGGCGGCGTGGCTTGTGGTGATGCACAGGTTCCCGGGACGGTCGGTCTTCACCTGGGCGCTCGCCCTGCCCCTGGCCATGCCCGCCTTCGCCCTCGCCTATGGCTACGCCGATCTCCTGGACGTGGCGGGACCGCTCCGGAGCACGCTCCGGGAGACCACTGGCCAGGACCTGCCCTTCGAGATCCGAAGCCCCGGAGGCGCAGTCTTTGTCCTCTCGGCGGCCTTCTATCCCTATGTCTTCCTCGCCATGCGGGCGGCCTTCCTGAACCTTCCAGGCTCGGCCATGGACGCCGCCCGGATGCTGGGGCTCGGGAGCACCGCCGCCTTCTTCAGGGTCGCCCTGCCCCTGACCCGCCCGGCCCTGGGGGCCGGTGTCGCCCTGGCCGTCATGGAGACGCTGGCGGACTACGGCGCCGTGCACTTCCTGAGCGTCCAGACCCTGACCACCGGCGTGGTCCGGGCCTGGTCGGTCTATGGCTCCACCGTCAGCGCCGCCCGGTTCGCCCTGCCCCTCCTGGCGGCGGCGGCCGTGCTGCTTTGGATCGAACGGGCGGGTCGGAGGGGCCGCGTACATGAGACGGGCAAGACCCGCTGGCGATCCCCGGACCCGGTCCCCCTCGGCCGGGGGCCAGGCCTGGCTGCTGCAGCCTTCTGCCTCTTCCTGCTCTGCGCCGGCCTCCTGGTCCCCGCCGGGTGGCTGCTCGCCCACCTCGGGGCGCAGTCGCCGGATTGGAGCCGCCTTGCGGTCGCCGCGCGGAACAGCCTGGGCCTTGGCCTCGCCGGGGCGCTGGTGACCGTCGGCCTCGCAGCCCTGCTGGCCCTGGGATCCGAGCGCCGCCCGCAACTCGTCCGGCTCGCCAGCCTGGGCTATGCGACGCCCGGAGCCGTCATGGCCATCGGCCTCCTCGCGCCCGCAGGGGTGATCTGGAGCCTTTCTCCGGGGTCCGGAACCGCCCTGGCCCTGGTCCTGCTGGTGCTGGCCTATGCGGCGAGGCTCATGGCCGCCGCCCTGGAGCCCATCGACGCCGGACTGACCCGCATCCGCCCCTCCCTGCCGCAGGCGGCGCAGACACTGGGTCGGAGCGAGATCGGCAGTGTCCTGTCGATCCGGCTTCCCCTCGCCGGCGGCTCGCTCCTGACCGCCGGGCTTATCGTGTTGGTGGACATCCTGAAGGAGCTTCCGGCCACCCTCATCCTGAGACCCTTCAACTTCGACACCCTGGCGGTGATCGCCAACAACTACGCCCTGGACGAGCGGCTGGGACAGGCCGGGGCGCCGTCCCTGTTGATCCTTCTCCTCTCCCTGCCCGCCGTGATCTGGCTGACGGGACGGATCGCCGCTGCGGCCCCGCCGAACGGAAGGGAGACTCGCCCATGACCCCCCTGCTTGAACTTCGCCAGGTTTCCCGACGTTTCGGATCCCGCGTGGTGGTCGACTCCGTCAGCCTGGAGCTTCACCCGGGACGGATCGCCTGCCTGCTGGGCCCCTCAGGCTGCGGCAAGAGCACCCTCCTGCGCCTGGTCGCCGGGCTGGATCGCCCGGACCAGGGAGAAATCCGGATCGGAGGCCAGTGCGTCGCCTCCGCGGCGTCAGCGGCGCCGCCGGAGGCGCGCGGGGTGGGCCTGGTCTTCCAGGACAACGCGCTCTTCCCGCACCTCGACGTCGAGGCCAACGTCGGATTCGGCCTTTCCGGCCTGTCCCGGGCGGACCGGCGGCGGGAGGTGCATCGCCTGCTGGACCAGTTCCAGATCGCGCGGCTGGCGTCGGCGTGGCCGCACAGCCTGTCCGGCGGGGAACAGCAGAGGGTGGCGATCGCCCGGGCCCTGGCGCGGGCGCCCTCGGTCCTTCTGCTCGACGAGCCCTTCTCCGGACTGGACGGGGTGCTGAAGGAAGCCGTCCGCAGCGCCCTGCTGGACGACCTGCGACGGCTGGGCGCGACCGTCCTTGTGGTCACCCACGACCCCGAAGAGGCCATGGCCATCGCCGACGACCTCTTCCTGATGTCGGATGGGCGAATTCTCCAGGCGGGGAGCCCGGAAGTCCTCTACCGGCAGCCGGTCGGCCTGGTGGCGGCGCGGCTTCTGGGGGAGATGGTCGACATCCCGGGGATGGCGGTCGCCGGGCGCGTCGAAACGGTCCTGGGCGCCCTTGCCGCGCCGGGTGTGAACGATGGTCCCGTCCGGGTCGGCCTTCGCCCGGAGGCCTTGCAGCCTGCGGGAGATGGTGCGGCGGTTCGCGTTCTGGCCCGCCGCTTCGCGGGGGACGGCTATCGGCTCACCCTGGACCTTGGCGGCGTCGCCGCCTCACTCCGCTGGAGGCAGGCGGCGCCCGCCGCCGGCGAGACCGTGCGCGTCCGGCTCGACCCCGCCGGCGCCGTGGTGTTCGGCGACGCCGGCGAGCCTCAGGTCAGCGAGCGTCTTCCCTGAGGTTGATGAACGGCGCGCCGCCCGACCCGGTCACCTGGGGCATCTTGCCGTCCCACTTCTCGACGGCCTTCAGGTCCACATAGCGCGGGTTGGCGGCCAGGGCCTGGTTGATGATCCGGATCGATTCCGCCTCGCCGCGGGCAGCGGCGATCTGCGCTTCAGCCTGGGCCTGGGCCTTGGCGACCTGCGCACGGGCGGTCAGGGTCTCCTGGTCGGTCCGGGTCTTGGCCTGGATCGCCTGGAGAATGACGTCCGAGTAGCGAATGGTGCCGATCCAGTCGAGCTGGCTGACCACCACGCCG
>CANGRP010000068.1 GCA_947456005.1 Caulobacteraceae bacterium | reverse complement strand
GCGCACCGAGCAGGCCGACCTGTCGGGCGCCATCGCCCGGCTGAGGCAGGGGATTGACGAGCTGAACGGCGAAGGGCGCGAGCGCCTTCTGGCGGCCTTTGATGTGATCAACGGCCACTTCCAGGCCCTCTTCCAGGCCCTGTTCGAAGGCGGCCAGGCCGAGTTGCGCCTGGTGGAGTCCGACGATCCGCTGGAAGCGGGCCTGGAGATCTTCGCCTGCCCTCCCGGAAAGCGCATGGCGGCCATGAGCCTGATGAGCGGCGGGGAGCAGGCCCTGACCGCCTGCGCCCTGATCTTCGCCGTCTTCCTGGCCAATCCTGCGCCCATCTGCGTACTGGACGAGGTGGACGCGCCGCTCGACGACGCCAATGTCGACCGCTTCTGCAACATGCTGGACGAGATGCGCCGGCGCACTCGCACCCGCTTCATCGCCATCACCCACAACCCGGTCACCATGGCGCGGATGGACCGGCTGTTCGGTGTGACCATGGCCGAGCGCGGGGTCTCGCAGCTGGTTTCCGTGGACCTCCGGCAGGCCGAGGCCCTGGCGGCGGAGTAGGCGTCGGGCGGGAATCCCCGGACCGCCGGGCAGACCGTCGCCTCCAGGCCATTTGAGGCCATTCTTTTCTTTTGAAATCAAAGGTTTAAAAGCCGACCGCCCAGCCTTGACGCACTGCAACCGCTTCTATAGGTTCCGGCCCGAAATCCAGCCCGGGGTCCTGGCCTCCGCCAGGGCCGTCAGACCGTGTGACCCATGCCAGGATCGGATCTCTCGAGGGAAGAGGCCATTCGTCGCCTTGACGAGCAGGCCGCGGCCCTGGAGGCGCGAACGACGCGGGACATCCCGGATCACGGCGCTCAGGCGTCGGGCTACGGATACCGCATCATGGCCCTGCTTCTTGGCGGGGTCTTTGTCGGGGTGGGTCTCGGTGCGGCGGTCGACGTCCTTGTCGGTTCGGCGCCCTGGGGGATGATTGTCGGGGTCCTGGGGGGCTTCGTCATCTCGATCTGGATGGCCGTGCGTTCGGCCAGGATTTACAGCGCCCAGGCGGCGCGGGATTGGGGCCCCGCCCGGGACCTGCCCGACGACGCCTCGGACGACGACGATTGAAGGAGCTCGAGGCGGCATGGCCAGCCCGATGGAACAGTTCGAGATCCACAAGGGCCTCCAGCTCCCCACCGTGGAGCTGCCCGGCGGCATTCTCGTCGACCTGTCGCTGAACAACTCGATCATGGCCATGCTGATCGCAGCGGGCCTGATCATCGCCTTCTTCGCCGTGGCCACCAGCCGTGCGGCGGTGGTTCCGGGCCGGATGCAGCTGATCGCCGAGGGCCTGTTCAGCTACATCGACGACATGGCGCACGGGATCATCGGGCACGAGTCCCGCAAGTTTTTCCCCTATGTCTTCTCGATCTTCCTGTTCGTCCTTTCGATGAACATGCTGGGAATGTTCCTGTCCTTCACCGCGACGTCGCAGCTGGCGGTGACAGTCACCCTCGCCCTGATGACCTTCCTGATCGTCCTGGTGGTGGGTTTTCTCCGGAACGGCGTCAACATGTACAAGCTGTTCGTCCCGTCGGGCGTGCCCTGGTACATGCTGTTCCTGGTGACCCCGATCGAGATCATCTCGTTCTTCCTGCGGCCGGTCACCCTCGCCCTTCGTCTGTTCGGAAACATGCTGGGCGGGCACGTCGCCCTGAAGGTCTTTGCAGGCTTTATCCCGTCACTGGCGGCCCTGGGCGCCGTAGGGGTTGTCGGCGCGATCCTGCCGCTGGCCGGCGTGGTCGCCCTGACCTCCCTCGAATTCCTCGTGGCCTTCCTCCAGGCCTTTGTCTTTGCGGTTCTGACCTGCGTCTACCTGAACGACGTGGTCAACCTCGGCGATCATCACTGATCACCGGGTCCATCCTTCACCCCTTTCCAACACTCAAGCAGGACCAAAATCATGGAAGCGGAAGCGGCTAAGTTCATCGGCGCGGGTCTGGCGACCCTCGGCATGATCGGCGCGGGCATCGGCGTCGGCACCATCTTCGGGCACTTCCTTGCGGGCGCGACCCGTAACCCGTCGGCGGCCGGTGGTCAGTTCACCAACCTTATCCTCGGCGCCGCCCTGACCGAAGCGCTGGGCATCCTGGCCTTCGTTCTGGGCCTGCTGATCCTGTTCAGCTGACTTCAACTGATCCTGCGGCGTCGCCGGCCGGCCTGCGGGCCGGGCGGCGTAACCGCATCCTGAGGACGTCGTAGCCAGATGGCCGCCGAAGACACCCTGACCGCCCCCGGCGCTGCGCCTGCAGCCCTGGAAGGCGCGCACGCCGGAACCGCACCTGCCGATAATGGCGGGGGTGGCGGCCTGCCCCAGTTCGAACTCCAGTACTGGGGCGGCCAGATTGTCTGGCTGCTACTGATCTTCATCGTCCTCTACACCCTCATGTCGAGGGTCTTCATCCCACGCCTTCGGAGGGTGAAGGACACCCGGGCGGAGACCATCGCCTCCGCGGTGGCCGAGGCCCGCCGGGTCCAGGATGAGGCGGACGCCCAGGCGACCTCCGCACGGGCCGAGATCGAGCAGGCCCGGACTCGCGCCCGGACTGTGGCCGCCGAGGCCAAGGCCAGGGCGAACGCCGAATTCGCCGCCCGTCAGGCGGAAGCCGACGCGCGGATCGCCGACGAGCTTGCCGCCGCTGAGACCCGCATCCGGAGCCTCCGGGATACGGCCATGGCCAGCGTCGGCGACATCGCCGTCGACACCGCGGGAGCCATGGTGGAACGCCTCACGGGGACTGCGGCCTCCGCCGCTGACCTGCGCGCCGCCGCCAAGGGAGCCGCCTGATGAACCCGTTCCACATCTCCTTCGATCCGTCGAAGCCTGAGTTCTGGATCGCCGCTGGCCTGGTCATCTTCCTGGGCATCGTGGTCTTCGTGGCCAAGGCGCCTCAGATGATCGCCGGTCGGCTCGACGCCCAAAGGGACGCCATCCAGAACGACCTGGACGAGGCCGCCCGGATCCGGGCCGAGGCCGAGCGCCTCCTGGCGGAGCTGAAGGCCGAGCGGGTCGAGGCCGAGAGGCAGGTCCGCGATATGCTGGCCGCCGCCGAGGAGCAGGCCCGCGCCTATGAGGCCGAAGCGAAGGCCCGCCTGGACGAATCCCTCGCCCGCCGCCAGCAACTGGCGGAGCGGAAGATCGCCAACGCCGAGGCCCAGGCCGAGGCGGAGGTGCGCGCCGCCGCAGTGGATCTGGCCACCCTCATGGCCGAGCAGGTTCTGGCAGGCCGCCTGTCGGGCGGAAAGGCCGACCCGCTTGTGGATCGCGCCATCCCGATGATCGCCGAGAAGCTGGGCTGATACCGATCAACCCGGCCCCTGCGGCGCCGTAGACCCCCTCAGTCAGATTCGCTGACACCTCCCCCTTGGGGGAGCAATAGCTCCCGAATTCCTCCCCCCAGGGGGAGGTGGACCGGCGCAAGGCCCCGGGACGGAGGGAGGCGGGGGCGGTCCTAATCCGGCGTCCGCCGGCGGCCATTCATCTTCTTTCGCGTCCTGACGAGGAACCGGAAGCGTTTGGGAAGGACAAGACGCTCGACCCTGAGCGACTGCTGCCAGGCGAAGGGAATGATCTCCGGGTCCCGCCGCAGGAGCCTGCGCAGGGGCCGGACGAACTTAGGGTGGCGGTTCTGGAGGCGGACGAACTCCCGCTTGGCGCGGAAGGACCCCCTGAGGACCATCATCAGGCCGATGACGGTGAGCGGCAGGCCAAGAGGGCCCGGCAGCGGGGCGATCGCCACACCGGCGACAACCAGGATAAGTCCACCCACGGTCAGGCCCGTCCGCGCGATCCCGGACAGGAAGGCGCGCGCCAAGGCGTCCGCCTCGCGATAGACCGACGATTTCTCCTTGGGCGCCTCGGGCACAGACTTCAATTCCACTCACTGGAAACCGTGGGAGGGGTCCGGGTCTCCGAGAACGCCAAGATATGGGGTGCGGCGGCGACAGGAAAATGGCGCCCCATCCCAACCCTCATCGCCCCGTCCCATCGGGAAACGGGGATGCGTCGGCGACGCGGGACCAGAGATGATTGCGCCACGGTCATCCGACACCAAATCAGGCTCTCCGACGGACCACTCCCGCCGGAGCCCCCCAAGCCTATGCGACCCCGACCGGGGCGCGTAAAGACGTCCGGGTCGAGGGTCGGCGTCCCCCCCGGCAACGGACGCCGCTATTCCGCAGCGAGCGGCGCCGGCGCCACACCTGTCTCTGTCCTGCGCCAGGTCAGCCGGGGCTTCCGGGCCGCCAGGGTCTCGTCGAGGCGACGCAGGGGCGCCAGGTGAGGCGCCGCCGTGAAGCGCTCTGTCTCGCCGGCAAGGGCGGCCCCCGCCAGGCCCAAAAGGGCGTCGCAGAAGCGGTCGAGCTCGGCCAAGGGCTCCGATTCCGTGGGCTCGATGAGCATGGCCCCGTGCACCACGAGCGGAAAATACATGGTCATGGGGTGGAAACCCTCGTCGATCATGGCCTTGGCGAAGTCGAGGGTGGTGATCCCGGTCCCCTCCAGCCAGCGGTCGTCAAACAGGGCCTCGTGCATGCAGGGGCCGTCCGGGAAGGCCGCGCTCATCACGCCGGAGAGCCGGGCCTTGATGTAGTTGGCGTTCAGCACGGCGTCTTCCGCCGCCTGCCGCAGGCCGTCGGCGCCGTGGCTGAGCATGTAGGCGTAGGCGCGGACATACATGCCCATCTGGCCGTGGAAGGCGGTCATGCGGCCAAAGGCCTGGGCCGCCTCGGCCTCGGTCTCCTCCAGGAGCTGGAATCCCTCGGGGCCGTGGACCACCCAGGGGGTCGGGGCGAAGGGCGCCAGGGCCTCCGACAGCACCACCGGCCCGGAGCCCGGCCCGCCCCCGCCATGCGGCGTGGAGAAGGTCTTGTGCAGGTTGATGTGCATGGCGTCGACGCCGAGGTCACCGGGGCGGACCCGGCCGACGATGGCGTTGAAGTTGGCGCCGTCGCAGTAGAAGTAGGCGCCCGCCGCATGGGTCAGGCGGGAGATCTCGAGGATGTCCCTCTCGAACAGGCCGCAGGTGTTGGGATTGGTGACCATGATGGCCGCCACCTCATCGCTCAGCTTGGCGGCGAGGTCCGCCAGGTCCACGCGCCCGTCCTCCGTCTGCCCGATCTCCACCACCTCGTAGCCCACGAAGGCCGCAGTGGCCGGATTGGTGCCATGGGCGGAGGTCGGGGTCAGGACCAGGCGTCGCTGGGTCTGGCCGGCGGCGGCGTGGGCGGCCCGGATGGCCAGCAGGCCGCAGAGCTCGCCATGCGCCCCCGCCTTGGGCGACAGGGCCACGGCGGGCATGCCGGTCAGGGTCTTCAGCCAATGGGAAAGCCGGTCCATCAGGCCGAGGGCGCCCTGGACCGCCGAGACCGGGGCCAGGGGGTGGAGGTCGGCGAAGCCGGGCAGCCGGGCCAGCTTCTCGTTGAGACGAGGGTTGTGCTTCATGGTGCACGAGCCCAGCGGATAGAGGGCCAGGTCGATGGCGTGGTTCTTCTGGCTGAGGCGGACATAGTGACGGACCGTCTCGGGTTCGGAGAGGCCGGGAAGACTCAGGGGCCTGGCGCGGACCAGGCCGGCCAGATCCTCGGCGCCGGCGTCAGGCGGAGGCAGATCGACACCGGTCCCTTCCCAGGAGTCGCGCTCAAAGATCAGCGCCTCGTCCTGCAGCAGGCCGCGCCCGCCGCTCAGGGAGGCGAAGCCGGCGGCGGGGGCGTCGGCGGCGGGGCGGGTCGGACGGCCAACGGAATTGAGGCTCATCAACGGATCCTCCGGGACAGGGCGGCGACCAGGGCGTCGATGTCGGCGGCCGAGGTGGTTTCGGTGGCGGCGAGCAGCAGGACATCGTCCATGCCGGCGGTGGGATCGAGCCGGGAGACCGGCACGCCGGCCAGGATCCCCTCCCCGGCCAGGGCCTCGACCAGGGCGGCGGCGGAGCCGGGAACCCGGATGGCGACCTCGTTGAAGAAGCGCGGCGTCAGGACCTCCACGCCGGGAAGGCCGGCTAGGGCCCCAGCCAGGGTGCGCGCCCGGCCGTGGTTCACCTCGGCCAGCCGCCTCAGCCCCGTCCCGCCCAGCAGGGTCATGTGGATCGAGAAGGCCAGGGCGCAGAGCCCGGAGTTGGTGCAGATGTTCGAGGTCGCCTTCTCCCGGCGGATATGCTGCTCGCGGGTCGAGAGGGTCAGGACGAAGCCCCGGCGGCCCTCGGCGTCCACGGTCTCGCCGCAGAGCCGGCCCGGCATCTGGCGGACGAACTTCTCGCGGCAGGCGAAGAGGCCGACATAGGGGCCGCCGAAGTTCAGGCCGACGCCCAGGGACTGACCCTCGGCCACGGCGATGTCAGCGCCCATCTCGCCGGGGGATTTCAGCAGGCCCAGGGCCACGGCCTCGGTAGTCACCACCACCAGGAGGGCGCCGGCGGCGTGGGCCGCCTCGGCGATGGCCGTGACGTCCGTCACCGTCCCGAAGACGTTGGGCGTCTGGACCACCACGCAGGCGGTGTCGGAATCGATGGCGGCCAGGACGTCCGCCTCAGCATCGACGGCGGCGGGACGGCGGGTGATCTCCATGCCTTCGGCCGTGGCGATGGTGTGGGTGACCGTGGCGTAGTGGGGGTGAAGGCCGCCCGACAGTACGGCCTTGCGCCGGCGGGTGACCCGCCGGGACATCATCACCGCCTCGGCGCAGGCCGTGGAGCCGTCGTAGAGGGAGGCGTTGGCCACCTCCATGCCGGTCAGGGCGGCGACCTGGGTCTGGAACTCGAAGAGGACCTGGAGGGTGCCCTGGGCGATCTCGGGCTGGTAGGGCGTGTAGCTGGTGAGGAACTCGGACCTCTGGATGATGTGGTCCACGGTGGCCGGCACATGGTGCCGGTAGGCGCCCGCCCCGCAGAAGAAGGGCCCCGCCCCCGCCGGACGGTTCAGGGCCGCCAGGCCCGCCAGCTCGCGCTCGACCTCGATCTCCCCAGCGTAGCCCGGCAGGTCGACCGGACCGGAAAGGCGAGCAGGCGCCGGGACATCGGCGAACAGGGCGTCGACGTCAGGGGCGCCGATCACGCTCAGCATATGGCGGCGGTCCGCCTCGTCCAGCGGCAGGTAACGCATGGCTCAGAGGGTCTCCAGGAAGGCGTCGTAGGCGGCGCGGTCCATCAGGGCGTCATACTCGGCGCGGTCGGCGATGCGCACCCGCGCAAACCATCCGCCGGATTCAGGCTCGGCGTTCACCGTCTCGGGGGTGCCGGCGAGGCCAGGGTTGGCCTCGACCACCTCGCCCGAGAGGGGGGCGTAGACGTCGGAGGCCGCCTTGACGCTCTCGACCACCGCCATGCCCTCGCCGGCCTTCAGGGCGCGGCCGGGCTCGGGGGTCTCGACATAGACCACATCGCCCAGCTGCTCGGCAGCGTAGGCGGTGATCCCGACGGTGGCGATGTCGCCGTCGAGGGCGACCCATTCATGGTCCTTGGTGAAGCGCATGGCGGAAGTCCTTTCAGGGCCGGCGGACATAGCGATGGGGAACGAAGGGAAGGGCGACGGTCTCGACGGGCCAGGTTCTGCCGCGCACGACGACCCCCAGCCTCTGGCCTGGGGCGCAGAGGGCGGGCGGGGCGAAACCGATGGCGATGGGATGGCCGAGGGTGGGGGAGAAGCCGCCTGAAGTGACCACGCCCTCCTCGACGCCCGCGCCATCGACAATCACCGCGCCCTCCCGGGCGGGGGCGCCCTCCAGCACCTTCAGGGCGATGCGGGCGCGGGACGGCGCACTGGAAAGCTCGCCCAGGATCCGGGCCGCGCCGGGGAAGTCGCCGCGCCGCCGGCGCGAGGGGGAGATGGCGAAGGACAGGTCGGCCTCCACCGGGCTGACAGACGGATCGACGTCGTGGCCGTAGAGGGGAAGCCCCGCCTCGAGCCGGAGGGAGTCCCGGGCCCCCAGGCCGATGGGCCGGACCCGGTCGTCGGCCAGCAGCAGGTCCCAGGCCCGTGCGGCCTCTGCGGCCGGAAGGGAGATCTCGAAGCCGTCCTCGCCGGTATAGCCCGAGCGCGAGACGATCAGGTCCACGCCGCCGAAGCCGGTCATGGCCGCGCTGTCCATGAAGGCCATGTCCAGACAGCCGGGGACATGCGCCGCCAGCACGGCCGCCGCCTGCGGCCCCTGCAGGGCGAACAAGGCCCGGTCCTGCAGGCGGGTCAGGCGGACCCCGGCGGGCAGGCGCGCCTCCAGGAACCGGAAGTCCTCGTCCTTGCAGGCGCCGTTGACGACGATGAACAGACCCTCGCCATCCGGACGGGCGGCCATCAAGTCATCGAGTATCCCGCCCTGGTCATTCAGCAGGACGGAGTACTTCTGTCGCCCCGGCTTTAGGGCGGCGAAGTCCCCCGGGGTGACGGCCCCAAAGGCCGCCGCCCAGCCCTCGCCGGCCAGCCGCGCCTGGCCCATGTGGGAGACATCGAACAAGCCCGCCGAGGTCCGGGTCCAGGCGTGCTCCTTCATGACCCCGTCAGGGTACTGGATGGGCATGTCGTAGCCGGCGAAGGCCGCCATGCGTGCACCTGCCGCCAGATGGGCCGCGTGCAGGGGCGTACGCTTCAGTTCGGGTTCGCTCATGAGGACTCCCGGCGACGACAAGACGATCACGCACCGGACCCGCCGTTGCGCCTCGCCCCCGCTGTCCTTGGCGCCTGAGAGATTTCAGCCGGGCCGGAGGGTCTCCGTCAGGCCTTGCTCCTTCGGCGAGCGCCGGGATGGACCCGACGCTGCTTTCCAGCGTTCCTTCGCCTTCGCGGTCCTTTTGCCTGAGCGTTTCCGGGGCGGTTGCGCCTTCGGCTCCGGGACGAACCCGGTCTCTCCCGCGAGAGTCGCCGGACCGTGCGCGATGGTCTCTGGGGAGTCAATGAGTCGCCGCCCGCCCCCCGGCTTGTCCACAGGCAAGGGGCCTTTTGTGGGCGCTACATCCGTTCCGGCGCCGAAAGTCCGAGCAGGTCCAGGCACAGCTCAAGCTGGCGCAGGATCAACCCGGCCAGGGCCAGGCGCGAGGCCCTGACTTCGCCTTCGGCCGGCAGGATGGGGCAGGCGGCGTAGAAGCGCGAGAAAGCCTGGGCCAGGCGGTAGGCATGGTCGGCGACCAGGTTGGGCGCCCGGCGATCGTAGGCCTCGGCCAGGGCGTCGTCGAAGGCGTCGAGCAGGAGGGCCAGTTCGCGCTCGGCGGCCTCGGCAATACGGATCTCGCCCGCCTCCAGCTCCTGCTCTGCAGCCCGGCGCAGGACCGACTTGATGCGCACCGCCTGGTAGAGGAGGTAGGGGCCGGTCTTGCCCTCGAAGCTGGTGAAGCGATCGAGGTCGAAGACGTAGGAGGTGCCCCGGAAGTTCGACAGGTCGGCGAACTTCAGCGCCGCCACGGCCACCTGGTGCGCCGTCGCCTCGAAGGCCTCGGGGGCCAGCTCGGCGCCCAGGCCCGCCTCGCGCAGGCGCTCGCGCGCCCGGTCGCGGGTCATCTCGATAAGGTCGTTCAGCTTGAGCACCCCGCCCTCGCGGGTCTTGAAGGGCTTGCCGTCCGTCCCGTTCATGGTGCCGAAGCCGATGTGCTCCAGCTGGCCCTCGGCCGCGTAGCCAGCCAGGACGGCGGCGCGGAACACCACCTCGAAGTGGTCAGCCTGGCGCTGGTCGACGACGTAGAGCACCTGGTCGGGATTGAAGGTCCGGCGGCGGTCCAGGATGGTGGCCAGGTCCGTCGTGCCGTACATGGCCGAGCCTTCGGAGGACACCACCAGCAGGGGGGGCAGGTCACGCTTGTCACCCTGGCGACCCACCCGGACGATCCGGGCGCCCTGGTCGTCCTCCAGCAGGCCGCGGGCCTCCAGGTCGGCGACCATCTCCGGGATCAGGGGATCGGCGTCGCTCTCGCCCTTCCAGAGGTCGAATTCCACGCCCAGAGCATGGAAGTCCCGGGCCAGGGCGACCTGGGTCACCCGGGCGAAGTGCCGCCAGAGCAGCAAGGCGCCCGGACGGCGCGACTGGAGCCCGGCCGTCAGCTTGCGGGCGCGGTTGCGATAGGCCTCATCGGTCTTCCCGAGGGCGGCGGCCTCCGGATACATCCGGTCGAGGTCGGCCAGGCTGATGCGCTGGGCAAGGCCCTCGAAGGCGGCGGCCTCGGCCGTGGGCGAAGGCTCGGTCCCGGCGGTGTCGAGGTCCTCAACCAGGGTGCGGATCCAGGGATCGGCGTCCATGGCTGCGCCGATCAGGAGGCCCATCTGGTAGCCCCAGTCGCCGAAGTGGGCGTCGCCGACGGTCTCGTCGCCGCGGAACCGGTAGATTCGCTTCAGGGACTCCCCGATGATGGAAGAGCGCAGGTGGCCCACATGCATGGGCTTGGCCACATTGGGGCCGCCATAGTCGATGAGCACCCGCCGGGGCGTCTCG